>DASVUC010000210.1:0-18876 GCA_036387255.1 Tepidisphaeraceae bacterium
GTTCCGAATGCCAAAGCTGGGGACGCCCATCGGTACCTTATCTTCATACGAGTTCGCGTACATCTCGTAATAATGACTGAGCTGGCGGAGGTTGTTCACGCACTTGGTGGCGTTGGCGGATCGTCGCGCGCTGATCAGCGCCGGGATCGCGATCCCTGTGAGCAGCGTGATGATGCCGATGACGACAAGAAGCTCCGTGAGTGTAAAAGCGCGGCTGCGCAATCGTTCAATGGACGACATAGTTTCCCCTTTTAATTGTGATCGATGACCCACCAGATCGTTCGCGCGTTCGGATCTTCCTGGTAGCAGGCGTCCGCGCTGTACTTTGTTGCGCCAAAACCCACACGCGGTGGCACGGAGCGGTAGCGGTTCATTTCTTCACGGAAACTGTTGGCGTGTACAGCTCTGACACTGCCGTCGCCGTAGAGCGCGTGCAGAATAGGATCCGCATCGGTTCCGTGGTTGTACGGCATGAACTGCGGCAACTCAGCCATCAGGGCGAAGTTTTTCTGTCGCACAAGCGTGGGAGCATCGGTGACAGTAAAGGTGTCCGGTGTTAATGGGCCCCAGAAAATGTTCATTGGCCGAACCGCGTAGCTGGTTCTGCTGGTCGCGCCGGGCGTCCCTGGTGCGGGATTGGCGGACGTATTGAATTCGAAGCTGCTGCCGTGGATTTCGCTAGGGCAGTTAAAGATCTTCAGCATCTTCCCTTGAATCAGACCGGTTGAGACGAACGGTCCGCCCGCCGCGGAAGGGTATCCGCTGTTGTAGACGTTGTGGCTCGATGGGCGAGCGATGAAATCACCGGCTGAGCGGACGGCTGGAAGACGTTCCATGTCGAAGCCATCGCCACCCCCGCCTATTCCTTCCGGCGCAAAGTCCTGGTTCGCGTCGGCGTACATCATGTAGCAGGCGCCCAGTTGCCGGAGATTGTTCATGCACTTCGCCGCCGCGGCCGATGCCTTGGCTTTGCGCACCATCGGCAGCAGCAGCGCGGTGAGGATTCCGATGATCAGGATCACCACGAGCATTTCGGTAAGCGTATAGGCGTGGCGGCGCCTCCGGCTGGTGGCCGGGCTTGAGCGGACCCGAGATTTCATGAGGCCTCCCTTTTTTGGCTTCGGGCGCATTGTACCACCGCAGGATGCGGAAGCGACGGCAATTCGCCGGCGTGATCGCTAGCGTTTTCCCATTATCGCGAGAGGTGTTTTGTAACTCCCGCGGCGGCGGGAATTTCGTTGCAATCGCATCCCGGCTTCATTATGATTCGATCTGTAGTTGTTGCCCATATCTTTGCAGTTGGATTGAACCAGATCGCAAGTGTCCGTCAGCCGATGAATCCGGTGTCTTGACTGAGGCGAGCAGCGCGCAGAGGCTCTTTCGGATGCGCCTTGTTTCGCCCGCCAAAGTCAACCTTCACTTGCGCGTGGGGCCTCCTTCATCGGATGGCTTCCACCCACTTCTGTCGTGGTTCTGCACAATCGGGCTCTTTGACACGTTAACGCTTTCGCGCTGCGCCCCGTCTGACGCAGGACGGACTGAAACGGCACGCACCAAAACAGTCCGAACCGAAACAGCACAAGCCGCGCCTAACACGACGGTGATCCGCCTGTCGACAGATGTCTCGGATCTGCCGACGGATGACCGGAACCTGATCGTGCGCGTGGCAAAGGCACTGGCCGACACCTCTGGTCCCGATTCGACCGCAAGGAGGGATGAGGTGTCGGCTTTTTTGGAAAAACGCATTCCGATGGGCGCTGGTCTCGGCGGTGGATCATCCAACGCCGCGACCGCACTGCTGGGCTTGAACAACCTGTGGGGAATAGGTTGGTCGGCCCAGCGGCTATCGGATTTCTCCCGCTCGTTTGGCTCGGACATTCCCTTCTTTTTTCACGGCCCCAGTTCGATCTGCACGGGCCGGGGTGAGATCGTCCGACCGATCGCGCCGCCCCGGGCGCGGTGGGCGGTGGTGATGCTTCCAAGGATCCACATGACGACACCGGCGGTCTATCGCCGATTCGATGAAATGAAGCTCGGCGAGCAGAGCACTATAAACGCGGAGCCGGATTGGAACGCGTGGTCGCAGCTCATATCCATTAATCTGCTGCCACGCCTCGTGAATGATTTGGAATCGCCGGCCTTTTCACTTTCGCCGGAACTGCGCGAGCTTCATCAGCGCGTCGAGCAGGCACTCGGCCGCATCGTCCGGATGAGCGGAAGCGGAAGCAGCTTGTTCACGTTGTTTGATTCGCAACACGAAGCGGAGCAAGCCGCCGCGAAGGTTCGGGATCAGTTGAACGTTTCGACGCAGGCATTGGAACTGGCGCCGAAACAATCAGGTGATCTGCACGTTTGAAACATTGGAGCAGACAAAACGTCTACTTCAAAAGTCATGCAAAGCTCTCTGCATGACACGAGTGAAGCATCTTGTCGCTGTGCAACAAGGCACAGGACAGTGCATATAGTGAAGTGACAGCCACGCATCGCACCTCACCTCAAAGGCGACGCGTTAAGTCACAACGGTTACCACATCTTTTTCGCAGGGACTGTTATGCAGCTCACGGAAGTCCGCATCAACCTGTGCGGTAGCCAGCAAAGCCGGCTCAAGGCCTTCTGCTCGCTCACCATCGACAACACGTTCGTAATTCGCGATGTAAAGCTGATCGAGGGACCAGACGGGTTGTTCCTCGCGATGCCGTCGCGCAAGCTTTGCGACCATTGCCCGCGCTGCGGCGACAAGAACCACCTCCGCGCGCGCTTCTGCAACGGCTGCGGAGCGCGATTGGATGATTCGCGTTTTATGCGCCATCAGAGCGGCAATGGCCATAGCCGCCTCAAGCTTCATGCCGATATCGCGCATCCGATCAACGCGGAATGTCGCCATGCGCTGGAGCACGATGTGATCGATGCCTATCAGCAGGAGCTCGAGCGCAGCAAGCAGCCGGGCTACATCCCGCCGAACCTGGACAGCGATTTGCTCGATGACTACGACGATGCAAGGCCCCTGCGCCTCCGGCCGACGGGTACGTCACACTAAAGAAGAACGTATTCAGCGTGGCAGGGATCTTTCGCCCATTGAAATTCGCATGGGATTGCACAGCTGGACTCGCGTCACTTCCGCGCGATCACATTCAAGCTGATCGGCTCCCCGTGAAACGTCATCGACGAGAGATCTTCGAATAATCCGAAATTCTCCACCCGCTCCACGCTTGAAAAATTGGAGCGTTTGAGCAGGTGCTGCATGAACTCAAGCGTCAGCCCTGCCTTGTGATAGTCGTACGCGTCCATCTGCCCGCCGAACATCATGCGCATGATGTTGAAGCGGTCGTCGATCGTTGCCTCCGGGCGGACAAACATCGTGCAAAGCTTCTCCAGGTCCGGCACGCCCACATAGAAGATTCCGCCCGGCTTGAGCACGCGGTTCACCTCGCGCAGCGCCTGCGGCAGCTCGTACAGATAGCCGAGATGCTCGTAAACATGTGATGCATACACTTCATCCACCGAGTTCGCCGCGAACTGTGAGAGATCGGTGCAGCTCCCCACGAATTCCACACCCGGCAACTGCTGGATGTTGAGGATCTTCCACCCCTCTTTGACTTGATGTCCACCCACGTGCAGGCGAAGCGGTTCCATGAGCGTCAGGATACCACGCATCGGCCGCTACATCTTCCTGAGCTTCTTCCGGCGGACGAACACCTCAGACGCGATGCGCTGCGCCCGTGGCAGATCGCGTGCCCGGATGAAGATCACCGCCTGCTCCTGATCATCAGCACTCATGGCCGCGCTGATGATTTCCCGCCGAAGCGCAATCTGCACGGCGCGAGCGCCCGCATGATCAGACGTGCGCAGCAGCACGAGGTCGAGCTCCACCGGTACAACCTGCTTTGGTTGAACGTCGCGTGGTAGCGACACCTCCCGCGGAGCCGCTCTCTCGCGCGGAGCATCGTCGGGCAGCGGGTTTTCGTAGTTCAATGGATCCGTCATCACAGCACCGCAACGATAGGCAGCCTGCCGCTCTCACGCTCGCGTGTCGCCAGCGTTATAACGGACGCCATGATCCAGCGCCCGCACGACCAGCTTCGGCCCATCACGATCACCCGCAACTTCACCTCGACGCCCGCGGGTTCGGTCCTCTGGCAGCAGGGAGGTACGATCCTGTTGGTGACGGCGTCGATCACGCAGGAACTTCCCCCCTGGATGAGCGAAAACAAGCCCGGCGGGTGGATCACCGCGGAGTACGTGATGCTCCCCGCATCGACTCCGCGGCGAAAGGACTGGCCAAAGATCGGCCACACGGATTCGCGCGGCACCGAGATCCAGCGGCTTATCGGGCGCTCGCTGCGCGCCGTCATCGACCTGAGCAAGATCGGCCCGCACACGATCGCGGTGGATTGCCAGGTGCTGCAAGCCGACGGCGGAACCCGCACCGCCGCCATTTCTGCGGCGTACGTGGCGCTGGTGGATGCAATGGCGAAGCTGCCGCGCGAAATGCCGCTGCCGCGGACAGCTTCGAGCTCCACCGCTGGCAAATCTGCACGGTATGACTCACAGTTTTATGATCCATCCAACGCCTTGCTGGACCAGCTTGCGGCGGTGTCGGTGGGGATCGTGGATGGAAAGCTTTATCTCGACCTGGATTACCCGCTCGATTCGCGTGCGGAGGTGGATATGAACGTGGCGTACACGAAAGAGGGCAAATTCGTGGAACTCCAGGGATCGGCCGAAGGCGCGAAAGGTTTCGATCGCGACGCGACGAACCAGATGCTCGATTTAGCGATTTCGGGATGCCGGCAGATCATGGAGCATCAGGATCGGGCGCTGGTCCGGTAACTGAAAAAGCTTGTCGCGGTGGGCCACTTTCAGTTGGGAAGGGGGGGTGCGGCGTGCTAGAATTCCGCCCTATGCTGTTCACCCGAGTTCTGCACCTCACGAAGACAATTACCCTCTGTGCGCTTCTGCTCGCTGCCGCGTGGTCATGCAGTGAGAATAAGAACAACAGCGATCGCGGCCGCGACCGCGAACTCTCGCCCCAGTCGATGCCCAACATGCAGCCAAAGGGCGTCGGGATGAAGAGCGCTCCCAAGGGAGACGCAGGGGGCGTCACTCCGCCCGCCGACGCACAGTGGACGATCTACTGCCAGGCGATCGGTGGCCCCGCGCACGTGGAGATGGCGAATAACCTCAAGGCCCAGCTCCTCAAAACCAGCGGCATGAAGGACTGGTACGTCATCCACGAAGACAGCCAGTCGGTTCTCTACTACGGTTTCTATCGTGCGATCGACACTTCGGATCGCAAGGAAGCCGAGCGCGAGCATGCGGATCAGCGGCAGATTCAGTCCATGGCGGATTCCACCGGCGAACGTCTCTTTCCGCACTCTTTCCCCGTCGAGGTGACAACGCCGGATCCGCAAGCGCCGGCGGAGTGGAACCTTGCCAACGCGGATGGGTACTGGTCGCTCCAGATCGCGGCGTACAAGGACAGCCCCAGGCGCAAGCAATTCGCCGTCGATGCGGTTCGCGATGCTCGCGCGCAGGGCCTGCCCGCCTATTACTTCCACGGCGAGAACACGAGCATGGTCTTCATCGGCGCCTGGCCGCGCTCCGCGGTGAAAGAGCAGGATGCGGCGACGGCGACCAATTCAGACCCATCCCGCCCACTGCTGGTGCTGTCGCAGCCGGTGCCGATCACCGACGTGCGCGAGCGCGACACCGGCAACAGCGTGCAGACCGTTGCGCCACGGCTCGAGCCGCTCGATCCGTCGCTCCTCGACGCCATGCAGAAATATCCGAACAACGTCGTCAACGGGATGCTCAACGTCTCGCGCATCAAGGATCCGGTGACGGGCCAGGTGCGTGAGATTCCCGATCCGTCCTTCCTGGTCGTCATCCCGCGCAAGCAGACCAACCTGCTGGAAAGCGCATCCGGCCTTGCTGCGCCGCAGATGCAGATGCAGGTGACGGCGCCGACAGAGGTGCTGGCACCCGGTACCGCTCAACAGCCGCAGCAACAGCAGATGGGCGGGCGGCTTCGTTCGCTCCAGGACTAGCTTGTGCGCCTGCTCATCGCCACCGCCAATCCGGGGAAGGTCAAAGAGTTCCACGAGATGCTCGGGAGCGATCGCTTCCAGTGGAGCGATCTGTCGCAGCACAAGGATCTCGCGGCACCGGAAGAAACCGGCAAGACCTTCCGCGCTAATGCTTGCCTCAAAGCCAGCTATTACGCCACCCGGTCGCAGTCGTGGGCGGTGGCGGACGACAGCGGCTTGGCAGTCGATGCACTTGGCGGAGCGCCGGGCGTGATGAGCGCGCGCTGGGCGCAACTGCATCGCGCGGGCGTGGGAGACGCCGCCAACAACGCCCTGTTGCTTCAGCAGGCTAAAGACGTTCCTGACCAGCGGCGCACAGCGAGGTTCGTCTGCTGCTTGGCCCTGTCGGATCCGCAGGGTCGCATCATCCTCACAGCGCAGGACTCGGTTGAAGGTGTTCTGTTGCGTGAAGCGCGGGGGACGAAGGGGTTTGGTTACGACCCGCTGTTCTATTTCCCCCAGCTTGGCAAGACCACCGCGGAGCTTGAGCCGGATCAGAAGCATGCAATCAGCCATCGCGGAAAAGCGTTGCGCCACTTGCGCAGCTTGATGGATCGTGCCGGATGGTCGGGAGAAACGGGCGTTGACGCCACGTGAGCGATGGCGTCTAAAGAGATATCTATGAGTCGAATCCTGGCGGCCGTCAGCAGCCCGTGGGCATCCGAGCGCGTCGCCGACGCGCTGGCGGAACTTGCCAAGCGGCTTGGCGCCGAGGTGCTGGTCTGCCACGTCTCCCGCCCCTCCGGCGGTCAGATGCGCGAGCACGAGCAAGCCGACGGCGAAACCGCCATCAGCCGACTGCGCGAGCGGCTCGAATCCCACAATGTCACCGTGCAAACACTGCTGATGTTCAGCGACGACATCGCACGCGCGATACTGAACACTGCTGTCGAGCGCGAGGTGTCGCTGATTGTCCTTGGTTTGACAGGCAAGAATGTGTTCGCCCGCCTGCTCGCGGGAAACGTTCCGGTGGAACTGATCAAGAACACGCGGATTCCCGTGCTTCTGCTCCCGCCGGATTTCAAAGGATCGATCTAGAATGCACGGTCTGTGCTCTCACGTTTCCACGGAAACCGTGTGCAGTCCTAAAACATCTCCCGTCTTTGTCTGTCCCAGGACGTAAACATCCACCTGTCGCTGCCCAACCCGCAGCACCTTCAGGTTCCTGAGCAACCGCTGCATCGTCTTTTGAAGTTGTCGGTACCTCGGCCCGTCGTCCCCATTCAGAAGCTCTGCGAAGAACGCATCCGGCGACTGCTCGACCACCGCGCGCCCATTGATCAGCTCTTCGATTTTTTGCACACGAATCACCTCAAACGGATGATCCGATTCGCTCGGATAAACCAGCCCCGCGCTGGCCTTGCGGAGGATCTCCAGGTGGTCGTTCATCGGTCCATCTTCTGCCGCAAGACCTGTGCGATCTCTGCCGGCACGCGATCGAAAAATTGATACCCCGTCGCATGCTCGATCTCCGCCGGCGTCACGCGGTACTGCTTCCAATTCGTGCTCACGTCCTGCTCGTTGGGCATGCGAATGCTGATCACCCGCGTCGACGTGTTGATCTTCGCCAGGTCATCCTCGCCTCCCGCTTCCGGCACGACAACCACCACTTTCCAGCACTCCGCCGGCACATCCACCTTGCCCCGCGCAATCGTTCCCTTTGATCCCGCGCGTCCGCTGACGATGTACAGCCGATCGTGCTCGCGCTTCACCAGCGTGCGGCAATACTCCTCCAGGTCCGCCCAGCCCTTCTGATTTACGTTCGGCGCCTGCGGGATGATGTTGGTCATCACGAACGTCGCGAAGCTCATCTCGTCCGTCGCCGCCCGATCACTGTGCGGACAGAGGTGGCCGCGGTCGTAACCGGAGCCGGAGTAATCTTTGTGCGTCACGCGATAGAACCCCGGCGGCAGCGTGATGTCCGGATCGAACATCTGCTTCCGCGGAGCTGTTCCCAGATCCAGCTTCGTCACCCGCCAGCTCACCCAATTTGGCGTGCCGAGTGAATCGTTGTAGCTCAGCGCGTAGTAGGGCTTGAGCATGAGGTAGTTGCTGCGGCTGCCCAGGTCATGCGTAGCGCCGCTGGGATTGCCGAGCAGAAGCTGCTCCGACGCCGCAGGTGAAGCGGTAGGGGGCTGCTGCGACCGGGCAACGGTTCCCTCGCGGGCCGGCGGTTGGCCCGGCTGCTGGGTGCGCGTGCGACTGATCCAGTAGACGATTCCCCCGACGACCAGGATCGCGATCACGATGAGTTGCAGCCGCGCATCCAGCGAGAGAAAAGCGCGGGTGGCGCGCTGCACATCCCGCTCGTCAAGTCCGTTCGACCGCCGGCGTCTTCCCATGACAAATCAGAGCATAACCACCCGCCGCGCATGCGAGCAATCCGCTTAATGTCCCGCACCCGGCGCCGCCAGGGGACGCGGTTTCGGCGGCTGCGGAACGTGCGGCCCCGCGCCTTCGCTCGGCGGCTTGTTGGCGCCGATCCCGCGCAGCGACATTGAAAGCGCATCGCGGTTCGTTGCGTTCCGCATGGCCTCGGCGTGAGTGACCAATTCCTGCTTGAAGAGCGTCAGAATCGATTGGTCAAACGTGTGCTGCCCATTGCCGGCGCCTTTCAGATATTCCCCCAGCTCCAGCGCGCGGCCTTCCAGGATGTACTTCATCGGCACCGGCCCGCCCCGCAGGATTTCCGTCGCCGGGCGGCGCGATCCATCTCGGCAGATCATCAAGCGCTGCGAGATGATGGCTTCCAGGTTGCCCGCCAGTTGCGTCAGCAGCAGCTTGTGCTCGGACGGAGGGAACATCGCGATGATGCGCTCGATCGTCTGTGGCGCGCTTGCCGAGTGAACGGTCGAGAAGACCTGGTGCCCCGTATCTGCCGCGCGCAGCGCGATACGAAGCGTATCCATATCGCGCAGCTCGCCCACCAGCACCACGTCCGGATCCTGTCGCAGCGACTGCCGCAACGCCGATTCGAAGCTCGTCGTGTCTGTTCCCACCTCAAGCTGCGCAATGAGCGCCTGCTTCGGCGTATGCAGATACTCCACCGGGTCTTCAATCGTGATGATCTTGCACGGGTGCTGCTGATTGATCAGGTCGATCATCGCCGCCAGCGTTGTCGACTTACCCGAGCCCGTCGTTCCCGTCACCAGCGTCAGGCCGCGATGCGACACCGCGATCTCCTTCACGATCGGCGGCAAGTGCAGCTCTTCAACGCTGCGGATCTTGCTCTTGATGATGCGCATCGTGATCCCCGGCGAGCCAAGCTGGTGATACGCCGAGCACCGAAACCGCGAGAGACCGGGAACGGCATACGAAAAATCCATCCCCGCGATCATCCGCTCTTCCGCGTTCTCCTGGAGGCGCTTGGGCGCGATTGAGACGACAAAGTTGTGCACCTCTTCATCCGTCAGCGGCGGCTGATCCGTATTCCGCATGATCCCGCCCAACCGCAGGCTCGGCGGAAGCCCCGCCTGAATGTGGACATCCGAAGCGTCGTTCGTCACCGCAAAGTGAAGGAGTCTTTGGAAGTCCATGAGCGCCCTTGGAATTGGACAGATGTGTCTCTTGAACCTCCTCAAGTATATTCTGACCCGGCCGAACGCAAAGGAAATTGCATGACAAAATCCGCTCTTGCGGCGCTGCTCCTGGCAGTGCTCCTTCTCGCACCGGGTCGGGCTGGCGCCGAGCCGACGCTCACGGGCAAAAAGCTGCTGCAATACGGCTGGGATTCCCCCGACACCGCCTACTACCGGAAGAATCTGAAGGCGATGGAGCGCTCGCCCTTCGACGGCATCCTGCTCACCGTCCGACCTGCCAAAGGCGAAGGAAAGCTCGGCGGCTCCGACTCGCTCGGGTGGTTGACCTTCGGCAGTGACAAGTTCAAGCCCGAGCAGTACCAGCACGCCATCGAAGATCTCCAGGCATCCAAATCCAGCAAGTTCACCGACAACTTCATCGCCATCATCAGCCAGCCCCCTGCGACGGGCTTAAATTGGTTTGACGATGCCGCGTGGGCAACGGTCGCCCATAACGTCCGCGCGATTGCGCATGTCGCAAAGCAGGGCGGCTGCGCCGGGATCATGTTCGATCCGGAAGAGTACGCGCACCCGCTCTGGTCCTACGCCCGGCTGCCCGAAAGCTGGCGCAAAGAGCACACCTACGCGCAGCACGTCGAGAAGGTACGCCAGCGCGGCCGCGAGTTTGCCAAAGCCGTCGACGCGGAATTTCCCGGCGCAACCATCCTCACGCTCTTCGGCCCCTATCTCTTCGCCCAGAACGTGAACTGGATCGGCAAAGAGAAAGCGGCCGAAGCAAATTACAGTCTGCTCGGGCCGTTCTATGACGGGATCCTCGAAGCCGCCGCCGATAACACGCTCCTCGTCGACGGTTACGAGCATTCCTATGGCTACAAGTCCGAGCAGCAGTTCAAGGACGCCCGCGGCGAAATGATCGATATACCCAAAGCGCTCAGCGCCGTTCCAAACGAGTTCGCCGCGCACGTGAAAGTCGGCTTCGGCCTCTGGCTCGACAACAACAGCGGCCAGCTCGGGGGCTGGTTCAAACCGGAAGAGAAGAAGAACTACTTCACGCCGCAGCAGTGGCAGCAATCGGTGCATCACGCGCTGATGCACACCGATAAGTACGTCTGGATCTACAACGAGCGTGCGCGCTGGTGGGACGCCACGCCGGGAGAAGCTTACGTGAACGCGACCCAGGCCGCCCGTGATGACACGCCCACCACCTCCAGCGCCCCCCGCACCTACAACAACCAGCTCAAAATCATCGAGAACCCCCAGCCGCTCATTGCCGATCACCCGGAATGGTGTGAACCGATCCGCGAGCTGCGCCATTATGAAGCTCCCGCGCTGGTGCAGGATTCCGGCGCGGATCTCGACGTGCGCGCGTGGCGCTATTCCTACAACGCGCGCGGCATCATCGAGATGCCCAACAGTCTCCGCGCCGCCGACACTGCCATCGTCGTCGTCCACCCCTGGGGCATCGACGACGGCCAGGGCTGGAAAACCCCCGAACCCGCCGGCATCGTCGACTTCTGCACGCCGGAAAAGAACAAGCTCGCCTCCGGCCACACGCGTACCATCATCAACCCGTTCCTGAAGAAGTACCGCTCCAAGGTCGGCCTCGTCGTCTACAGCCTCCCCGGCGATTGCGACCCAATCCGAAAGAAGATGTACCGCTCTTTCGCCGCGCGACCCACCGAGGTTCAACGGCGCGAAGGCGCAGCCGAGCTTAAAGCGAAGCTCAGCAGCTTCACTTACCGCGGGCAGCCGCTCCCGCAAAGTCTCACCGTCTCCGGCGATAGGCCCACCATCGAGTACTTCCAGCAATTCTCCGGCCTCGACGCCGGAGATCGCTACAACAACGCCGGCTTCTGGGAACTTCCGATTCCCGTCACCAAAGACATCGACGTCGAGACCGATGATGTCGTCGCCTATGACAACGAAGGTTACGAGCCGCTGAAGAAGTTCCTCCAGGCCAACCGCATCCGCCACGGCTCCTGACCGGCTACGCCACCAATCTGTGCTACGCCCAGACGACCGCTGGTTATCAGAATCTCTCGAAAGACTTCGACGTCTTCCTCGTCGGCGATGCAACGCTGGCAACCTTTCCCGCGATGACCAAGCCAAGCGTCACCACCAGCTCGGCCCTGGCGTTTGCTTCGCTGGAACATCTGGTGACGCAGACGAGCTGGATTCGCAGCCGCGATTGAAAGCGCTTCGGCAGGGGGGTACCGTCACCGCGACTGAACGAAAGCAGAGGGAATGGACATGGCCGCACGGGTGCTCGGACTGTTGATGTTCGTCTTGACGATCGGCGTCGCTCGTGGGGCGGGAACGAGCGTTGAGGTGGTGAACAACCATCCCTTCGCAATTCATCAACCGGTCGAGCTGAAGGGGGTTCAAGTCGACCCATCGGTGGGGCAGCAGGTGGGGAATGATGCAATTGTTTTGGCTAACGCCGGCGCTGGGCAATCTGCACCGGTTTCAAGCGCGGAAGCACGCGATCCCGTGAAAGTGGAACCGGTTGATGGCGGAGTGCGCGTTCACCACAAGGGCGCCGACCTCGGCGTGCTCTCCTGGGACGTAATCGTCCAGAAGGTCGAGAAGGAGCAAAAGGAGTACATCTCCACGAAGCGAAACTTTGATGAGTCGTTCAAGCCAATGCCGCTGAAGTTTGAGAAGTCCGGCGAAGGGCCGCTCTTCGAGAACTGGTCCGCCAGCGGAGAGAAGGACGGTACTCAGCTGAATGTGGAGCTCCGCGCCTACCGATCCGGCTTCCTCGACGCGACCGTCGCCATCGCCAACAAGACATCGCCGGTAAAGAACGTGTATGCCGCGGTGATCTGCCGCTGGCAGCAAACCTCGGTGGGTCGGCACTCGGTCAATTATAACAACCAGGTGATCTCGCTGAATGATGCGGGCTTCACACCCTTTCGCGCCGGCACCGAACGTCATCTCTACGTCATGCGCGGCGCGGACTGGATCAACTCGCAACTCGGCACCAGCTCCGTCGCCTGGCTCAACGACTTCACGCCCTCTTTCACCGTCCACAAAGATGCTGCGGGCAAGCAGCCCGCCCGTTGGCTCGGCGCCAACACCGCGCAGCTCGGCCAGGAAGCGCAGCTCTCCGGCAATAACCTTTATTCCATCACCGAGATCGCCCGCCCCAACATCAAAGGCTACCGCTCCCGCCTCGACGACAACGTCCTCCCCCAGCCCGGCAATGACCCGCTCAAGATCACCTCGCGCCTGATCTTCTCCACCAGTGCGATGACGGACGAGCAGGTCGATCAAGCCTTCATCGCCATGACCAGCTTCCGTCACCAGGACAAGATCGACGCCGGCACACGCCTCACCCTCGGCGTCCCTTTCACCAGGTTCGGCACCGCTTACTTCCCCTATTCCACCTTCGGCGAAAACTTCATCAACCTCCGCATCCCCGGCATGAGCAAGGAGGGTTACTGGCCCCTCGCCGCCGAGACCGTCAACCGCTGGGAGCTCTTCACCGACGACATCAAGCGCGACCTTCGCATCCTCAAGGCCATGGGCTTCGAGCTCGATCGCCTGCATCACCTCGAGCTGCTTTGGGATAAGGATCCCGGGACCAAGAAGCCTTTCGTCGATGAGATCAAGCGCCGCGAGTACCTGGACTTCTACTTCACCGAACTGAAACACCTCGGCCTCAAGGCCCTGCTCGACGTAAAGCTCTCTCCCGAAGAAACGGCCGATCTCGTCCAGCGCTACCGCGAGCAGATTGAAGGCGTCGAGATCGACAACGAAGTCATCCTCTTCATGATCCCGGACAACGACGTCCAGTACTGGAAGGACGTCTACGCCGCTGTGAAGAGGGTCGCGCCGGAAATGCCCGTGCATTTGACGGGCCACACCAACACCGGCGCATTCAACCGCCTGATGAAGCTCGGTGTGCCGTTCGATCTGGTTGGCGCCCACGCGTACCTGGACGCGCTCGAAGCCATCCCCAGCTCGCGTGATTACGCCCTCGCCGTCGCCGACTACGCATCAGAGCAGAACAAAGAGCCCGTCATCACCGAATGGAACTGGCGCTTCCTCACCCGCATGCCCTTCGAGGAGCGCGCAAAGGTCTACCCGCCCATCTTCGAGAACGTTCTGGAGACGAAGTCGATGCCGACAGTCTACCAGTTCCAGTTCCAGGACTCGCTCGCCATGAACCCGGCGCTGCTCAAGGGCATGCGCCGCTACGAGCTGCTGCTCCTCTCCCGCCGGCCCAAGCCGGAGGCGTTTGAGTTCATGAAGCTCATCCAGAAGTACGGCTCCCCGAACCACCCCAACCGCCTGCTCGACATCCCAATCCTCGACGTCGAAGCGGATGCCGACGGCAACGCCCAACTTAACTTCACCGTCACCTGCAAAGTCGACAAGATCATGAAGCTCAACGCGCTGCTCGAAGCGCCCGAAGGGGTTAAAGCCGAGACCGATCGATCCTCCATCACGCTCGGCCAGACCGGCACGTGGATGGTTCCCACGAAAGTCTCACTGGGGAAAGATGCCAAGCCTGGCTTCTACCACGTCTTCCTGCGCATCGAAGGTCCTGAAGGCATCACCCGCTACGGCTGGGCGATCATCCGCAAATCCGGCGCGCCTGAGCTAGCGGGGAAGTCCGACCAGCCATCAAAGGTGACCTACGAAGAAGGCGCGCTGCAATTCGACTTGAACCGTCCCATCACCGTCGTCTACGGCAAAGACTGTCCCCCGATGGAACTCGAAAGCGCCTGGACAATCTTCATCACGCTCGAATCCGCGACCGGCAGGGTCGTTGAAATCGCACAGGACGATCAACCCGCCGCCCATGTCGACAACCACGCGAAGATCATCGTCAAATCCACCCGGGGCGAGAAACCCTCGGTCAAGAAGCAGGGGGATGACGAGCTTCTAGTCACCGGCGATAAAAGTGAAGACGTCGCCACCGCCGCCATGGACTTGGTTCTGAAGTACTGGATGAACGCCAAAGACTCCGCCGTCCGTCGCCTCGGCGTCACCGCCCACCCCAGCGGCAAAGGCGGCTTCCAAACAGACTTGGAGTAGCACCGAGCAATAACCCATGCGAATCTTCCTTCTTGCACTGTTGATGGGTCTGACCACTCAAGCAATCGCGGATGAGGTGGGGCACTTTCAAGTGCCATCCACCGACATCGGCACCACCGTCAACCTCACCGGCCAATGGCGCTTCACCCCCGCCGGCGCGAATAAAGAAGTCGACGTCCCCGTCCCCCAGATGCTTTCCCGCATCCAATGGTGGCTGGACGATTCCGAGGACTTCAAGAAGTGGGAGCAGGCGCGCCTTAACGCCCTCGGCTTCGACACCGACAAAACCGACGAAGGCGCCTACCGCATCACCTTCGACGTCCCCAAAGACTGGCCCAAGGGCCGCCACCTCTGGGTCGAATTCGATGGCGTGGCCATGAAGTGCAAGACCAGTTGCAACGGTCAGGAGCTCGGCGAGCACAAAGGCATGTTCAGCCGCTTCGGCTACGATCTCACCGAGCACCTCAAGCCCGGAGAGAAGAACGAGCTCACCGTCTGGGTCTCGATGGAAAAGATTCCCCAGACCGACGCGAAGCTCGGCGAAGCCGTCACCGTCAACCTCTCCGCCGCCAAGGTCATCTCCATGAGCAAGGGCATGTTCGGCCCGCTCACGCCCAACAAGGACAACCGCGCCTACGACCTCATGGGCATCTGGCAACCCGTACGCCTCGTCGTCCGCGGCGGCGCCAAGATCAACGACGTCTTCTTCCAGCCCAACGACTCACTCGACGGCGCACGCGTCGACATCGAAGTCCAGTCCAGCGGCTACATGGGCAAGACCAAGGTCCGTGCCCGATGGCTCGACCCCGACCCGAAGGTGCTCGAGCGCTGGGAACTCTCCCAAAGCGCCGACCTCGCCGGAATCGCCCATGTCCAACTCCAGGGCAGCGGCATCAGCCCAAGGCTCTGGTCTCCCGCCAATCCAAACATCTACAAGCTCCAGGTCACTCTCGAAACGCCTGACGGAAAGATCCTCGACCGCTGGACCCACAACGTCGGCTTCCGCACGTTCAAAATTCAGGGCAACCAGTTCCTCCTCAACGGCAAGCCCTACTTCCTCCGCGGCGCCAACCAGTTGCCCTACGGCAAGAACCCGTGGAACAACGACCTCCCGCGCAAGCTCATCCAGTTCATGCACGATGGCAACTTGCGCTTCACGCGCACGCACGCCACCCCCTGGAACGAAAACTGGCTCAACGCTGCCGACGAGATCGGCGTCGCCGTCAGCATCGAAGGCATCCGCCCCTGGGCCTTCGCAGGTAAAGCCGCCGATCCGAGGCAGACTGTCATGCCGCCGAAGGAGATCTACGAGCACTGGCTCATGGAGAACGAAGACGTCGTGAAGCGCTGCCGCAACCACCCCAGCGTCTTCATCTTCACCATCGGCAACGAAATGCTCCTCCGCGACGCGAAGAACATGGAGAAGTGGAAGCTCCTCAGCGGCGTCGTGAAGCAGACGCGCGGTCTCGCCCCGCACCATCCGCTCATCTGCTCCTCCGACTACACCCGCGACCCCGAGTTCTACGAATCAACGCTTAAACCGGCAGGCATCGACGACGGCGACATCGACGACATGCACCGCTACAACGGCTGGTACGCCGACTCCGTCTTCCTCGTCGGCGCAGCGTACGAGCGCGAAGCGAAAGCGAGCAAGGGCGCACGCCCGCTCATCGGCCAGGAGATGGCCACCGGTTATCCCGACCTCGACACCGGTCTCCCCGTCATGCGCTACACCCGCGATCTCGTCACCCCTCAGGCATGGGTCGGGGTCTACGCCTACCCCAGCAACGACCCCGCCATCTGGCTCACGGAACACGCCAGGGTCACCAAGCGCTGGGCGGAGCAGATGCGCTATCAGCGGGGATCCAACACCGCCGGCTTCTCCCTCTTCAGCCTCGAGTGCTGGTTCCAGCACAGCTACCTGCCCGAAGCCCAACCCTATCCCGTCTACGAAGCCGTCAAACAAGCCTTCGCCCCCATCGGCGTTGCACTCGAAACCAACCAGCGCCGCTTCTGGGGCGGCGACCAAATGAAAACGAACGTCTTCGTCACCAACGACGATGAAGCAGCGCGCGATCTCACTGAACTCTCCGTGATCTGTGAGTTCAACGGCGTCCACAGCGAACCCGCTCCCATCCAAACCCTCAAGTACTACACCACCGCGAAAGTCCCCGTCGTTCTTCAGTTCTCACCAGTCGACCAGCGCACGAATGGCCAGCTCGTCACACGCGTCATGCAAGGCGACAAGGAGGTCAGTCGCACCGTCGACACCATCGATCTCTTCCCCAAGCCCACCTCCGGCCTCAGCGCGCCCGAAAGCGTCCTCGTCGTCAAACGCGGCGCTTCGGTCGCCGACCTCGCCCCCGGCAGACCCCTCCGCCAGAAGATTGAATCCGGCGCCACCTGCATCGTCTTCGCACCTCCGAAAAACATCGTTCAGCTCTTCCCCAATGACCTGCTCGACATAAAGAATGACCCCGAGAAAGACCTCGCCGAATTCGCGGACTGGTACCCCGCCCGGGGCACGAAGCTCGCCGCCAACCTCCAGCCCATGGACCTGAAATGGTGGGCGCGCAAAGGCGATGACCCCGCCTTCATCGCCACCTCATCCCACCGCCTAAAGCAGGGGGGCCGCGCCCGAGAACTCATCCGCTTCATCCCCTCCCACAGCTACATCCCCGCCGAGAAAGTCCCCGACCAGTACCGCACCGTCCTCAGCGAAATCCCCCTCGGCAAAGGCCGCCTCTGGATCTGCGATCTCGGCATCGACGCCAGCGCCAGTGTCGATCCCGCCGCCCGCCTCTTCGCCGATAACCTCTACACCGCCGCCGCCGACCCCGACTCCACCAAAACCCTCCAACCCGTTCCCAGCCACGAAGAACTGCTGAGAGGAATGAAGCCGTAAACCCGTTCTTCAAGCGTGGCATGGGCGTCTCGCCCATGCATCTTTTCTGGCAATACACTTACTCTGCGACCCGCCCCATCCTCTCCCAAAGGGCGTTTGCCACCTCCACCGCCTTGCTTCGAATCCCCACCTCATCAAAACTCACCACCCGCCGATCGCGCAGCGCCACCTTCCCCCCCACAATCACATCCCGCACGTTCTGCGGCCCCATCGCAAAAATAAAGTGCCCCGGGAAATTTTCCGCCGTCATCTCCGTGAACGGCACATAATCCGTCACCACCACATCCGCCGCCGCCCCAACCTCCAACTTCCCCACCGTCACACCCAAACACTGCGAAGCCGTCCGCGCCGACTGCGCCAGCATCCCAATCACGCGCGAGGGCGAAATCCCCGCCCCTCCATCCCGCGACTTGAACCACGCCGTCTTCGCCTCCGTGAACATGTCCGCCCCGATCCCGTCCGTCCCCAGCTGAATCGGACACGTGATCTTCCCCACGCGTGTATACCCCACCGCATTGTTCATGTTCGATCGCGGGTTGTGCGCCAGCCGCACGTTCGACGCATTGATCCTCGCGATCCCATCGTCCGACAGATGCGTCCCGTGCCCGAAGATCGTCTTGTCGTTCACGATGCCATGCCGCTCCAACCGGTTTACCAACGGCTCATTGTGCTCCCGCAGCGAGTGCTCCTCATCACAAGGATCCTCCGCCACATGAATATGCACCCCCACCCCAAACTCCTTCGCCATCGCCGCCAGCCCATCCAGCGATTCATCCTCCAGCGTAAACGAAGCATGCGCCCCCACCAGCCCCGCAAACCGCCCGCCCGTAGCATGGGCGTCCCGCCCATGCCCACGCTTTCTCAAATACCTCCGGTTTTCTTCGAGCCCCTTTTCTCTCCCCTCCCTCCCATTTCGATCCGTCACCTCATAACAAAGCACCCCCCGCAACCCCACGCGAGCAATCCCCCGCTCCATCGCATCCAGCGACCCTTCGATAGCGGCAGGGGAGGCATGATGATCAATGAGCGTCGTCGTCCCACACCGAAGCGCCTCCAGCGCCCCAACGGTTGCCGACATCTCGTTCGATCCTTCATCCAGCGCCCGATCCAACCTCCACCACACCAACTGCAAAATTTCCAGGAAGTTCCGAGGCACTCGAGGCGCAGCAGGCATCCCAACCGCCAGCGCCGAATACAAATGCGTGTGCCCATTCACCATCCCCGGCAACACCACCGCGCCGCCGCAGTCGATGCTCTCATCCCCCGCTAGAGCCTCCACCCTCCCCCGCGCCACAATCAT
>DASVUC010000211.1:0-6711 GCA_036387255.1 Tepidisphaeraceae bacterium
GATGTCCTTCTCGATGTGCGCGACGAAGCTGGACTCGATCGTGAGCACGGCGCCGTTGTCGAAGCGGATCATGCCGACGGCAAGGTCCTCGACGTTGTAGGTCTTGTAGTCCCAGTTGGGCCATGGGACCGCCACCTGCGAGGGCTTGTTGCCCATGTACGTCCACGCGCCGCCGGTGATCGCGACCGGCTGGGGCGAGCCGAGCATGTAGTGGGAGGCTTCTAAAATATGCACGCCGATATCGATCATCGGCCCGCCGCCCTGGAGCTCCTTGCGGCCGAAGACGCCCCAGTTGGGGATGCCGCGCCGTCGCAGCGCCTGAGCGCGCACGTAGAGGATCTTGCCGAAGCTGTCGGCCTGGATCTGATCGCGAATGAGTTTCGTGCGGGCGTCGAAGCGATGCTGGAAGCCGACTACGAGATGTTTGCCGGCCTTCTTCGCGGCGTCGATCATCTGCTGCGCTTCCCTGGCGTTCATCGCCATGGGTTTTTCGACCATGACGTGCTTTCCAGCGCGCAGCGCCGCAATGCTGTTGGGCGCGTGCAAGCTGTTCGGCGTGCAGACATCGACCGCGTCGATCTCCTTATCCATCTCCTCGAGCATCTTGTTGTAGTCGTGGTATTGCTTGATCTCCGGGAAATCCTGCTTGAGCCGGTCCAGCGACATCTGCGAGACGTCCGCCACCGCCACGACTTCGTTGCTGCCAACGGCCTTGAGGTGCTTGATGTGATGGCGCGCGATGCCGCCGGCGCCGATGAAGGCAATGCGAAGCGGGGTGGAAGACACGGAACAACTCCTTTAAAGGTAGCAGGGGGGAACGACCATGCAGATGCCGAACCAGCGCCCTCGCGAGCGGATATGGTATGCACCGCACGCGGCAGTTCAATCGCCCAGGCGTGCTCTGGGTCGGGCTCGTCGCCGTCGTGGCGAACCTGATGCCGCAACCCCCAAAGCCGCTGGATTGACTCACGCCAACGCTCTTCGGCTCCCCGTCATCCGCGAATTGATCGACGCGTCGGCCGCACGCAAGAAGGCTGGTCCCTCGGCATCATGAGCGGCGCGCTCTTCTCCATGCTCATCGACTTCATCGCCATGCTCATCGCGTCGGCGTGACAAGCGGGCGCAAGGAGGGGCCGGTCGCCATCAACGTTCAGCCGCGTCCACTGTCTGCACTGCAAACCCGCGCGCCCGTTGCCTCAATCGTCGCCGCAGCCACAGCGCCGGCGGAACGCCGAAGACAGCAAAACTCCACAGCGGCGCCCGCACCTCGATGATGTCGTCGCGGTAGCGCCCGCCCACGGTTTGCGTGTGCAGCAACCCAAAGCCCAGCACCTGGATATTCGTGAGATCGCCGTTGCGCTCCGGCATCCGCATCGGACGGGGGTTCTCGCGCAGGTAGTTCCACTGGACCCTCCCAGCGTAGTTCCCGTTCTTCATCTCAACATGAAATCGGCTGAACGAAACGCTCCCGCGCGACCACGTCAGCGAATGATCCGCAAACCCGGAGAACCCGCTGCTCGCGTCGACGCTCGTGGGGTATGTGGTCATCACCATACGCTCCCACGCGAAGTAGCTGCGCGCCCACAGCCCCATTGCCAACAGAAACACCATCAGCGATGCCGCACAAAAAATGTCCGGCAGCCAGCGACGGAGCCAGCGGGGCGGATGCATGTTGCATGAGTCTACCCGCCGCTCCCTGCCCCGGTCACGGCCGAGCAGGTTCCTCACCCGCCCAATACACCCTCACCTCAAACGGCTCGAACGCTTCCCGCCACTTCCCCTCCTTCGCCGCGACTTCCCGCCCCGCCTCAAAAGGCATGCGAAGCTTCCGCTCCCCCAGCCCGTCCACCGACATTTCCGCACCGGCCGACTTCTTCCCCCCATTCGCCGCCAGGATCAGCCAGGATTCGCCAATCTTCTTCGCCCGCACCGCCACCCCTTCAGCCGACGCCGACGCCTTCTTCTCCTCCCCCTTCGCCAGCAGCCAAGGCACCAGGCGCTGAATGTCCCTGTTCGTCGTCGCCACCTCCGCCCAGGTGATCGGCGCCCGGGGCCAATACGAAAAATAGAAGATCCCATTCGCCCGATTGATCAGCGCACTGAACGCCATGAACCGCACCTCGTGCGGCAGCGGCTGCGCCCACAACCCTCCGTCCGTATCAGGCCCGCCGAAGCACTGCACGAACGTAAACACCGGCCAGCTGACGCCGTGCACCGCCTTGGGCTGCCAGGCATAGCGCCCTACCGCATCGAGCGGCCAGGTGCGCTTCGCAGTCACCGGATACACATCCGTCATCGTGAAGTGGCCCGAATCCTTATACCGTTCCGGCCCGACCAGCTGGTTGTGCGTCACCCCGATCGGATGCGTCGGCTCCTTCTTCTTCAGCGCCTCAAACTTTGCCTTCAGATCCTCTGGCTTGATGTTGTGCTCCTCCGGCTCATCTTCCAGATACCACCCGAGAAGCGCTGGCGAATCTTTCGCGGCCGCGAGGAATGCATCGCTGGCGGGCGGGATCATCATCATCCCGTGCTCCTCGATCAGCTTCAGATCCCCCGGGTTGATGCCGTTGCCCACGAGGGTATTGACGTGATGCTCGTGCAGATCCGCCATCACATCCGTATTCAAGCCGTAGATCCACATCCCGATCGGAAAGAATCGCTTGCCATCAACCACCGGCGTGCCGTCGATGTCGAACGTCACCTTGCTCGCCGCATCCGTCACGCCGCAGAGCCCCAATATGAGTCCCACGATCAGCAGGAGATGCATCGCTTGATTTCGACTCGATAAAACCGACAGTCTTTGTCGCATGTCTGCTCCCAGTGAACAACCGCCGCCGCGCATCATGACCGTCCGCCAGGCGACGTTTTACTTCGCCCTCGTCTACTTTTCCCAGGGCATCTGTCAGATCGCCACGCTGCTCAATCAGCCGCTGCGGATGTACCTCCAGAAGGTCGTCCATTACAACGCGCAGCAAGTCTCGCAATTCATCTTCATCACCACCATCCCGTGGATGATCAAGCCCGCCTACGGCCTGCTCAGCGACTTCTTCCCGATCTTTGGCTACCGCCGAAAGAGCTACCTGCTCCTGCTTAATCTCGTTGCCGCCCTCGCGTTCGCCCTGGTCGCCGGGATCACAACGACCCCGGGTTTGCTCATCATGCTCTCGATGACCGGCGTCGGCGTGGCGGCATCCGATGTCGTGGTGGACGCGATGATGGTGCGGGCCGGACAGCAGACCGGACGCACCCGCCTCTTTCAGAGTGCGCAATGGTTCGCCATCTCGCTCGCCGCCATCCTGGCGGGGCTGCTCGGGGCGGCGATCTGCCACCGATTCGCCGAGCAACCCGCCAGCGCCCTGCGCACCGCAGCTTTAATCGCGATGGGCGTGCCCTGCGTGGTGGCGGTGCTGACGTGGTTTCTCGTGACGGATGAGCCGGCGCAAATCAACCTTCCCGAGTTCATCGCCACCGGCAAAGCGCTGCTGGGCGCCTTCGCCAGCGGCCGGCTCTGGCTCGTGGTCGCGTTCCTCTTCCTGACGAAGTTCAACCCCGGAATCCAGACCGCGCTGTACACCCATCTGGAGAAACGGGTGGGCCTCTCTCCCGCCTATCTCGCGATCCTCGACACCGCATACAACGTCGGGCAGGTACTGGGGTCGCTGCTGTTCATGGGCCTTCTCTCCGGCCGCGTCTCCACCAGGGTATCCCTGGCAATTGGATTGCTCGTTGGCGCAGCCGGTCTGCTCCCCATGCTGCTCATCAAGGGCAAAACCTCCGCGACGATCGCATACGGAACCTGGGGAACCACCGACATGATCGCCAACCTCGCCATGCTTACCATCGCCGCCGAAGCGTGCCCCCGCCGCGTCGAAGCAGTCGTCTTCGCTGCCCTCATGTCCGTCATCAACCTCTCGATGAGCTGGAGCGACGTCGTCGGCTCCAAGCTCTACGAAAACGCAGGCCCACTCCAGCACCGCATGTCGCCCCTGATCGTCGCCTCAGCCATTCTCACCGCCGCCGGGCTGCTGCTCGTGCCCGTGCTCCCGCGCCGCGACGACGAGCAACAGGAGCCGGCGCGACCAACTGATCCCGCACTTCCCGCCGCCGCGCCGTGAATGTAGTTTGTCGCCATGAAGATCGTCCGCTTCCTCAACGACGGCCACATCCACCACGGCCAGCTGCTCGACGACAACCAAAGCGCCCGCCTCATCGAAACGCCCCTGTTCCTCCGCGAGCCCCAGAGCCTGATGCCGCGCCCGGACGCGCCCGTGCTCAAGATCGAAAAGCTCCTCGCCCCCCTCATCCCCACCGACATCCTCTGCATCGGCCTCAATTACCGCGACCACGCCGCCGAATCCGGCAGCGCGATTCCCGTCAACCCGATGCTCTTCATCAAAGCTTCCAACACCCTCAACAACCCGTTGGACCCCATCCCCATCCCCAAGCGCAGCACCATGATCGATTATGAAGGGGAGCTCGCCGTCGTCATCGGCCGCAGCGCCAAGCACGTCCCGCGCGAGCGCGCCCTCGACTATGTCCTCGGCTACACCATCGCGAATGACATCTCCGCCCGCGACTGGCAACGCGACAAGTCCCTCGGCGGCGGCCAGTTCGCCCGCGGAAAATCCTTTGACGGCTTCTGCCCCCTCGGCCCCGCCCTCGTCACCGCCGACGAAATTCCCAACCCCAATAACCTCAGGCTCCGCACGATCCTCAACGATCAGGTCGTGCAGGACCACACCACCAGCGACATGATCTTCGACGTCCGCACCCTCATCGAGTCATTGTCCTCCACGATGACCCTCCGCCCCGGCTCAATCATCCTCACCGGCACCCCCCACGGCGTCGGCTTCGCCAGAACCCCACCCCTCTGGCTCAAACCCGGCGACACCGTGGCGGTGGAGATCGAAGGACTGGGCCGCCTTGAGAACCCGGTAACGCCGGAGACGTGATCCCCGCGTCCGCGCCCCGGCGGCATTTCGTATGCCACAGAGATCAGAGAGAGCACAGAGGTTCTGACCCATTCCACTTTGCGCCACCTTCGTGGCCTGGTGTCTTCGCGGCTCCCGCGCTGCCGCGCCTTGATCAAACCTGTGCCCGGGACTGCCGGCGGAGGGTCAGAAGGCTGCTGAGCGCGGCGAGCATTAAGAACCCCGCCGGCTCCGGCACCATGGTGTAGTTCACCATCAGTTGCGGGCGGAAGGCCGCGGTTGGGTGCTCGAAGGAATCCAGCTGCCACCCGTTCCCTCCGCCGGGGAGCAGCGCCCAGCCGTAGTTGGGTGCGCCCGCCATCCATGCCGCCAGCGACTCGGTCACATCCAGCGTGATGAACTCACCCGGCAAGTCCGGGACGAACGCGCCGTTGGCGCCGAGGATCGCGTCCAGTCCGTCGATGCTGATGCCGTCGGTCTGGCTGTTCCAGGTGCCGCTCGTGGTCCACGGCTTGAGCAGGCGATAGATGGCGATGGTGTTGGTGCTCTGGCTGTCAGCGAGGTCGCTGGTGTGGAGCCGCAACTGGGCCTTATCAACTCGCGCCCCGTCCGGCAGGTTGCCGGCGCCGAAGATCTGGTCGAATCGGAGCAGCACCTGTGAATCCGGCGCGCCGGCGGTTGCGCCGTTGCGGTCGCCGTCGACCCAGAGCGTCGGATCATCTCCGTGCGAGCTGTCGGCTGGTGCGTTCTCGTCCAGCATCGTGTCCCGCCCGCCGGTGTAGCCGCCGACGTTGTGCTGGAAGCTTTTGCTGCGCTTGATGCCCGCGCCGTTCGGGAGGCCGAAGCGGTCGAGGTCGAGCGTGACGGAGCCGGGGGTTGAGTAGGTGGCGATGTCGCCGTCGTTGTCGGGCGCCTTGAACTCGCTCGGCAGAAACTTCTTGGCCACAACCGAGTAGTCTTTGATCGTCACGCGGTCGCTGTCCGGCTCGAACAGAAGCTGCCGCAGGACGCCGCCGCCGCGGTAGTAGTCGCCGTTTAAGAGCTCGGGCGCATCCAGCTGGCTCGCCTGGAAATCCACCAGCATCTGGTGGACGGTCTGCCCGGCGATGTTCGTGCCGGCGACGTAGTTGGAGCCGGTGAGATGACCGTTGAAGGTCATGACGATCTGCGGGTTGTTCTTGACCAGCTTATTGAAGATGTCCGCGTGCTGGTAGTCGCTGGCCGCGGGCTTCGTGTTCACGTACGCGTGCGTGGTGATGATCGTGGGCAGGTTCGGGTTCTCGTTGATGATCTGCTGCGCCCACGCCAGGTCCGCATCGTCCGGGTCAAACTGGAGCGCGATGTTGAGGAACTTGTACCCGCCGGCATCGAAGCGGTGATACGTGTTCATGCCCGCGTAGCCGTTGTTCGGATTGACGGGCGACGCGCCGCCGTAGGTCCGCTTCTCCGCGGCCCACGTGCTCTGATCGTTGATGTAGCGCTGCGGGCCGAACGTCTTGAGATAGAGCCAGGGCTCAGCCTTGGTATCGTGATCCAGATAGTCGTGATTCCCCGGCACGAGGCTGTAGGGGATGTTGTTGTTGTCCAGCACCTGGATCGCCGCATCAGCGCGGCCCCAAACCGTCTCCTTGTTGCTGACGTTCCCGATCGGTTGCGTGAGGTCCGGCTCGTAGATGTTGTCCGTCCGCGCCCGGTAGGGGTTGCCCGGGTTCTGATGGTCGCCCAGGTGCATGACGAACTTGATGTTCAGGTTCGCCATGTTGTCCCGGATCCAGCGCAT
>DASVUC010000212.1:0-10003 GCA_036387255.1 Tepidisphaeraceae bacterium
TCAAGGATGCGCTCAAGAGCGAAGACGGCGATCGCATCAAGAAGACGATGGAAGCGCTGAACCAGGCTTCGCACAAGCTGGCTGAAGAGATGTACAAGTCGGCCGGCGGCGCAGGTGCAGCGCCCGGCGCAGGCGCACCCGGCGGCGCAGCCCCCGAAGCCCAGACCGACCGCGGCGCAGCCGGCGGTGGCGCGAAGAAAGACGAAGATGTGATCGATGCGGAGTACGAAGTGAAGGAGTAAACAACAATCCTTCATCTGAGAATCACGAGGAACCCCGGCCCCCTGGCTGGGGTTCTTCTACGTGGCGAGGGGCCGGCGAGGGGGAGAAAGCAGAGCAGCCGGCACGAGAGTGCCGGCTGCCGTGGGGGTGTTGAATGGATCTCGGTTACGCGCGCGGGGAGCGTTCGAATTGGCTCGCCGGGGGCGGTTCCGCTTCGCGGGCTTTGCGGGCGGCATCAATGGCGGCTTTGCTTTCGGGGTCCGGGGCGACCCACACCTTGATGTCGACTTCCAGGTCCTCAGCGAAGCGCACCTTGACGGTGTAGTTGTTGATCTGATCGAGACGGCCGGGGAGGACGACGTCGTCGGCGCCGACATCGTAGCCCTGGGTCTGGAGGGCTTTGGAGATGTCGGTGGCGCTGACGGAGCCGAAGAGGTGGCCCTGTTCATTGGCGCGGCGCTCAAGGGTGACTTCCACGCCCTGCATCTTGCCGATGAGGGAGCGCTTGGCTTCGAGGCGCTCGGCTTCCTGCCGCTCGACTTCCTTGCGGCGCGCTTCAATCTTCTTGACGTTGTTGGGCGTCGGCTCGACGGCGAGGTCCTTGGGGAGGAGGTAGTTGCGGGCGTAGCCGGGGGAGACTTCGACGACGTCGCCGACCTTGCCGACGTTCTTGATGGATTCTTTGAGAAGGAGTTTGACGGTTGGCATAATGATCCTTTGTGGTTTTGGTTGTGAGCCGGGCTGAGGACAGCGCGGCTCTCCTGCGGACGGAACGGTTAGAAGGGGATGTCGTCCTCTTTGAACTGCTGGCTGTCATCGAAGGGGGCTTCGGGTGCGGGACGGGATTGCTGGGGGCCTCGCGGGGGAGCGGAGCGGGCGGGGCGGTGGTCGTCGCCGTCGCCTCCGTAGCTGCGTTCTCCACCGCCGCCTCCACCACCGCCGCCGCCTTCGCGGCCGCCGATGAACTGGAAGTTCTCGATGACGACACTGAGCTTGCTGCGCTTGCCGCCGCCTTGCTTGTCTTCCCACTGGTCGAGCTTGAGCCGGCCCTCGATGAAGATCGGCTTGCCCTTGGTGAAGTACTGGTTGATGAGCTCTGCCTGTTTAGCGAAGGCGGAGCAGTCGACGAAGGTTACTTCTTCGCGGTCTTCACCGTTACCGCCTTTGAAGCGCCGGTTGACGGCGATGCCAAAGTCGACCACCGGTGTGTTGGTGGAGGGGATGTAGCGCAGCTGGGGGTCGCGCGTCAGGTTACCGAGCAGAATGACCTTGTTGAAACTAGCCATGATGGGACCTCAATTCGTGGAACATGGATCAATTAACGCTTTGTTGATTATATACGCTGGTACCCTAACAAGTCACGAACAAATTAAGCTTGAGGGATAGATTCTTCGGTGTTTTCCTCGCGGCGGGGGCGCGGCGCACGGTCCCCACGGTCACCACGATCTTCGCGGGGGCCGCGATCATCGCGCGGGGGACGATCCCAGCTTTCGGTGCGCTCGACGCGCTGCTGGATGGGCTGGGGCTCAACCGAATCCATCTCGCTCTGGTTGAGGTGATCGGCCTTGGTGACCATGACGCGGAGGACTTCTTCGGACAGGTTCACGTCGCGCTCGATGGCGGTGACGATTGCGCCTGGGCCGGTGAAGTAGGCGATGATGTAGACGCCGCGCTTGTTCTTGTCGATCTCGTAGGCGAGCTTGCGCTCATCCCACTTCTTCAGGACGGTAACTTTGCCGTCGTGACGCTCGATGATCTGGCGGCTGGTCATGAGGGCGTGGTCCAGATCCGCCGCGACGGTCGCGGGGAAGAGGAACATGGCCTCGTAGGAATTGTTCTTGATCTTCTCTGCCATGAAGCTGACTCCCTAGCTTGGGTTTTGACCGGTTTGACGGTCGCTAGTCTTTACCGGTCACTCAAGTGACCAGTCCTTGGGTACAAGTCCGCTGGTGCGGACACTATATTTTTTCTTCCGCGTTGAAGACGTTCATCGCGGGGTTCAAGCCTTTTTCGATCCACATGACGATCGCGTCACCCGCACGGGTGTAGGCGGACTCGATCAGTTTCTTCTGGTCCTCGCTGAAGCGTCCGAGCACGTAGTCCCGCTGGGGGACTCGCGGCGGAGGGGCATCGATGCCGATCCGCAGCCGCGGGTACTGGTTTGTGCCGAGCGCTCGCTCGATGTCTTTCAGACCATTGTGTCCGCCGCTGGATCCGCCCGGACGAATCCGGATTTTACCGACGGGCAGGGCCACATCATCGAGCACGATCATCAGGTCAGCAGGCATTAGCTGGTAGAAGGCCAACGCGGACTGAACTGATCGGCCGCTCAGGTTCATGTACGTTGTCGGCTTGAGAAGGGCTAGCTTCTCGGAGCCGAGCAGGCCATCGTACATCAAGCCGTCAAATTTTGTGCGGGCGACGCGGTCAAAATCGCCTGCTTTGGCCCAACCTAACCTGGTCGCGAGGCGGTCGATGACCTCGAAGCCGACGTTGTGCCGGGTTTTCGAGTATTCGGGACCGGGGTTTCCTAGACCGACGACCAGTTTCATGTATCTCGTAGCATGGGCGTCTCGCCCATGCCAAACCCTTACATGGGCGAGACGCCCATGCTACGGAAAAACTACTTCGCCTCTTCTCCTTCGGCGGCGCCTTCTTCGGCCTTGCGACCGATGATTTCGGGTTCTGCCGGACCTTCTTCGCCGGCGGCTGCGGTGGTGTCTTCTGCAATCTCGCGGACGGTGGCGACGATCAGGTCTTCGTCCTGGTTAACCTTGATGCCTTCAGGGAGCTTGAGGTCCTTGATGTGAAGGACGTCGTTGAGGGCCATCTCGGAGACGTTGTGTCGGATGACGTCGGGAATGTCGGTGACGCGGCAGGTGATCTCGAGTTCGGAAATGATCTGCTGGAGGACGCCGCCGTCGGCTTCGCCCTTGGGTTCGCCCTTGAGTTCGAGGGGGACGGTGACGTCGACGGTTTCGTCGAGGGAGACGCGGGCGAAGTCGACGTGGAGGACTTCGGCGCCGAGGTGATCGTACTGCACTTCCTTGACGAGGACGGTTTCGTTTTTGCCATCGACGCCGAGCTCGAAGAGGTGAGCACCGTGGTTGAGGTGACCGACGAGCTCTTTCTTGGGCAAGGTGACGGTGACGACGGCTTCTTTGTGGCCGTAGACGACGCCGGGGACGAGCCCTTTGTCGCGCAGGCGTTTGTTGGCTCGGGAGCCAAGCTCGCTGCGGGGGTTGGCGGTGATTTTGATGCTTTGGACTGCCATGGGTTACTCCTGCTGAGTGTCTTTTGGTTGGATTTCAGAACTCAAATTTCAAAGTTCAGATTTCAGATTTCAGATTTCAGATTTCAGATTTGAGATTTGAGATTTCAGATTTGAGATTTCAGATTTCACACGGTGGCTCCGGATTTTCGGGTACCTCGGAAAAGTTCGCTGACGGAGGCGTTGTTGTGGATACGGTAGATGGCTTCGCCTAGAAGCTCGGCGACGCTTAGGACTTCTACTCGGTCTTTAATGCCGTCGAGGCGGTCGCCGATCGGAATGGTGTCGGTGACGGCGAGCTTGGTGAAGGTACACTTTTTGAGGCGGTCGATGGCGGGCGGGGCGAAGACGCCGTGGGTGGCGCACATGAAAATCTCCACGGCGCCGTGCTCCTTAAGGATTTTGCACGCCTGGGTGACGGTGCCGGCGGTGGTGATCATGTCGTCGACCATGATGACGTTTTTGCCTTGGACGTCGCCGATGATGTGTGCGGCTTCGATTTCAGAGCCGGACTTGCGGCGCTTGTCGATGATGCAGATCTCGCCGCCGAGCATGTTGGCGTAGACCTGGGCGCGCTTGACGTTACCGACGTCGGGGCTGACGAAGACGCAGTTGTTGAGGTTCAGGCGGTTGAACCATTTCGTGAGTACGGGAGCGGCGGTGAGATGGTCGACGGGGATGTCGAAGAAACCCTGCACCTGGGCGGCATGAAGGTCGATGGTCACCACGCGGTCAACGCCGGCGCGCTCGAGCAGGTTGGCAACGAGCTTGGCGGTGATCGGGGTGCGGCCCTCGTCTTTGCGGTCCTGGCGGGCGTAGCCGAAGTAGGGGATGACAGCGGTGACGCGGCGGGCGCTGGCGCGTTTGAGCGTGTCGATCCAGATGAACAGCTCCATCAGGTGGGCGTTGACGGGATGAGAGGTGGGCTGGATGAGAAAGCAGTCTCGGCCTCGGACGTCTTCATCGGCGCGGACGATCAACTCCCCGTCGTTGAACAGCTCCGTGCGCCCGCGGCCGAGGGGGATCTGGAGGTAATCGCAGATTTTCTCGGCGAGGAGCGGATTGCCGCGCCCGGTGAAGACTTTGAGGCTGTTCCCGTCGGCCTTGCTCATCGCATCACCCCTGGCTCTGGGTTAGGACGGTGGTTTCGCGCGTGAGGTTTCCGTGAACCTGCGTTCCTTCAGGCACAATGCTGTTGCGCGGAAGGCTGGCGAATGGGCCGACGCAGCATTCGGCACCGATGCTGGAATCGCGGCCGATGAATGTGAAGGGCTGGATCACTGTATCGGGCCCGATGTTCACGCCGTCTTCGATGTAGGTCTGCTCGGAGTTGACGATGGTGACGCCGCTCTCGCGGAGGCGCGAGTGGATGCGGTCCTGCATGACCATGTCGGCGTCCGCGAGCTGCTGGCGGTTGTTGGGGGCGACGACATCTTCGAAGGTGGCGGCTTGCACGGCCACAACTTTCTTGCCGGCGGTGCGGAGGATGCTGTAGATGTCGGTGAGGTAGTACTCGTGTTTTTTGTTGTCGTTCTTGAGCTTGGAGAGGGCGAGGAGGAGCTCTTCGACTTTGACACAGTAATAGCTGGGGAAAACTTCACGGATTTCGCGTTGCTCGGGGGTGCAGTCGATCTGCTCGACGATCTCGAGGAACTCGCCGTTGGCGTCGCGGATGATCCGGCCGTAGCCGGAGGGATCTTCGAGCATGGCGGTGGCCATGGAAGCGGCGGCGCCCTCGTCCTGGTGGGCGCGCTGGAGCGTGGTAAGGACCTGGCTGCGGACGAGGGGGACGTCGCCGGCGAGGATGAAGACGTCTCCGTGGAGCTTCTTGAGCTCTGGTTCGCAGACCTTGGCGGCGTGACCGGTGCCGAGCTGTTCCGTCTGTTCGATGAAGCGGATGCGCTGGTCGGAGCCGAAGGCGTCGATGATTTCGTCTTTGCCGTGACCCACGACCATGAGGATGCGTTCGACGCCGGCGTCGTAGCAGGCGCGGAGAATGTAGGAGAGCATGGGGCGGCCGCAGATTTCGTGAAGTCCCTTGGGGCGCTTCGACTTCATGCGGGTCGATTTACCGGCGGCGAGGATGATGGCGGTGAGGGACATGGGGTATCGGGTTTAACTCACAAAACAGCGCCCCGCACGCGGGGCGGCTCAACGTCGCAGATCAGCAGTTAAGGTCTTCCGAGGGCGATCTCCATGAGGACTTGGTCGCGGAGAGTGACATCACCGATTTTTTTGGCGATACCGGTTGCTTCGCCGGCGCGCCAATCCTTGGCGAGGGAGCGGGCGCATCTTGCGGCGACTTCGTCGCGGTAGCGGGTGGGGCGCATGTTGTCGATGGCTTCGTTGGCGACGACGGCGTCGCCGTCATGAATGGCGTCGAGGGCGACACTGCGGAGGGCTTCGTCGCGGCGATTGAGGTTGGCGATGGACTTACCGGCTTCGGCGCGCGGCATGAGGCTGGGGCCGAAGAGGCGCTGGTCATTTGAGCAGCCGACGAGCGCGGCAAGGGTGAGCGCGAGGATGAAGGTGGCGCGTTTCATGATCGACAAAATGCTGGCCCACTAGGATTCGAACCTAGACTAGATGAACCAAAATCATCTGTGCTGCCGTTACACCATGGGCCAAGATGAGAGGAGGGAGGCTGGCCTGACTGAAGAGCTCGTCTACCCTTTCGACCGAAGTCGAACCTCTCGACGGCTGCCCCGGGGGGCGGCGGTTTAAGACGGAAGATCATAAGGAGGTGGTGTTCCCTGTCAAGATACTGGGTATGCCCGTATAGTAGCGGCCGCCAAGGATGGCAGGACCTCTTCATGGAGGAGATATGGGCAGATGGCTTGCGGTGGTGGTTGTGATGGTGGGGGTGGGGATCGGTTGGAGCCGTGGGGCGGATCCCGAGACGATCGAAGTGCAGGCGGCGGAGACGGAGCCGGTGAGGGATCCGCAGCCGGTATCGGAGACGCAGCCGGCGGCGACGAGTCAGCCGGCGGCGGCAGCGCCGGCGCTGGCAAGCGCGGTGGAGGCGCCTGCGGTTTCGGCGGAAGATCGGGAACTGCTGGAGCTTGTGTATAGGGGCGTGGGGGCGTTTCGAAAGGTGATTGAGACGTCGCCGACTGCGGCGCTTGAGGAGAAGATTGAGCCGCTGCTGGAGACGGCCGATCAGCTTCGGGAGCGGGCGAATCTGAAGATTAACAACTTGACGCTGTGTGAATCGGTGGAGCGGTTTGGGGTGTATGAGCCGCTGGCGCCGGCGACGTTTCCGGCGCGGAAGGATTCCCAGGCGATTGTTTATTTCGAGGTGGAGAACTTTCGAAGCGTGCAGGGCGCGGAGGGGGTTTGGCAGACGAAGTTGCAGTATGAGTTGTCGGTGTATCCGGCGGATCGGGCGTCACAGCCCGTGTACAGCAAGCCAGCGACGCCGGTGGTGGATGTTTGCCGGTCGAGGCGGAGGGACTTCTTCCTGGCGGACAAGATTACCTTGCCGAAGAAGCTGGAAGCGGGGAAGTACACGTTGAAGATTACGCTGACCGATACGCAGGCGCATCGAGTGGGGGAGGGGACGTTGTCGCTGGAAATCGCCGGGCACTGAATCTTCGCAATTTCAATCGCTTGTGGCAGAATCGGGTGAATGTACGTCTTCCTGGACGTTGGCTCAGGCAGCGACGAGAGCTTGCCTTCATATTATCGAGACTGGACGCGGCACCGGCTGGACATCGATCCGGCATGCCATCCGGACGTGCTGCTGGATGCGCGTCATCTGGATCGGCTTGCCGCGTCGAGTTACGACGCTGTGTATTGCTCACACAACCTGGAGCATTACTACCGTCACGATGGATTGAAAGTGGTGCGGGGCATTCATCATGTGCTCAAGCCGACGGGGTTCTTCGAGGTGCGGGTGCCGGACGTGCTTTCGCTGATGCAGGCGGTCGTGGCGAGCAAGCTTGATCTGGATGCGGTGGTTTATCGTTCGCGCGGGAATGATATTCGGGTGAACGACATGATCTACGGCTGGAGCGACATGATCGAGCGTTGCGGCAATGATTTCTGGGCGCACAAGACTGGGTTCAGCACGACGACGTTGATCAATTTTGTAGCGCCTGTGGGATTTGCACATTACGTGATCGGTCCGGCCAACCCGTTTGAGATACGGATTTACTTTTTCAAGCAGGCGCCCGAGCCGCACGTTGAGCGGCTCATTGCGAACCAGTCTATTCCAGCAGCGGGCGCGGCGAGCTAGTACGAGAAGGCGATTCCCAGGCCGCCCCAGATTTGGGTGGTGGAGCGAAGATTGTTTTGGATGCCGTCGGTGTAGTAGACGAAGCCCATGAGGTCGAATTGGCCCCAGCGCTTGGGGATGTTGAGGGCTTGATTGAGGCCGTAGGTGACGACGACGCCGGCTTGGTAATGTTGAAAGCCGGTGTCGTTGCCGCGGGGGTTGAACTCGAAGGCGGGGTCTGACATCAAACCGGTGGGGCGGGCGAAGAGGTGATCGCCGTTGACGTAGGCGATGTGCGCTTGCGGGGTGATGGTGATGGCGGTGTCTTCGATCATGAAGTCGTGGCTGATGCCGAACTCTGTGTAGACGCCTTTGCCTTTGTCGAAGTCGTAGGCTCCGAAGATGTAGGGGGAGAGGATGGGCTGCTCGGTCCGAAAGAAGTAGGAGTCGTCGAGGGTGCACCTGGCGAAGACTTCGGAGGTGTTGAACTGATCTCGGTCGGGAAAGATGTAGCCGTTGTATCCGACGGCGAGGAGGAAGGGGCGGAGGTTCCAGTCGAAGCCGAGGTAGGGGCGGATTTCCTGGAATCGGGAGAGGGGATCGGAATCGTAGACATTGGAGAAGACGCCGATGAAGGGGTGTGGGTAACGGCCGAGGTCGAAGCGGACGGCGGCGTCGAAGAGGAGGTTGGGGGAATCTTCGGAGCCACCGGATTCGGAGCGATCGATGCCGCGCCAGACGTAATCGGTGGCGGCGATGACGTTGAGATCGAAGTGGACGCCGCCCTCGTTCACACCTTCATTTTCGCGCGGGGGCTCCGGGGGGGCGTAAACGCTTTCCGGTTCGTGCCGGGGTCCGAGCGGCGCCTGGCTTTGCGCAGAGGCGAGCGCGGAGAGCAAGAGGATGGCGATGGCGAAGCAGAGGCGGTGGCCCATAACGCTCCTTGGGTGCATGGCGAATGTAACGACGGAGCGGCTTGCGCGAAAGCAAACGGGGCGCTTGCGCCGCGGCGTGAGAATGGGGCGCGCTTGCTGGGGCGCGCGCGTCAGGCTAGATTTTGCAGGGAAGTGGGCGCTTTGGAGAGACAACGAATGCGCGTTTACGTCAGTCTTGCGGCGGCTTTTCTGATTTTGCTCGTGGCAGGTTGCAAGGAGGGTTCGAGCACATCGAACCAGCCGGCGGTGAGCACGAATGAAATCCTGATTGGCGAATACGGATCGATGACCGGAGCGACGGCGACGTTTGGAACCAGCTCGCACGAGGGTCTGCTGCTGGCGCTGGATGAGATCAACGGATCGGGCGGGGTGCTGGGGAAGCAGATTCGGGTGATCTCGGAAGACGACCAGTCTAAGGCGGACGAAGCGGTGAACGCGGTGCAGAAGCTGATCAACCGAGATCGCGTGGTGGCGGTGGTGGGGGAAGTGGCTTCGAAGCGAAGCCTGGCGGCGGGGAACGTTTGCGAAAAGTACCAGATCCCGATGGTGTCGCCGGCGAGCACGAACCCGGACGTCACCAAGGGAAAGAAGTGGGTGTTCCGCACGTGCTTCACGGATGATTTCCAGGGGACGGTGAATGGCGAGTTTGCGGCGAAGCGTGGCTGGAAGAAGGTGGCGATCCTGACGGATGTGAACAACGATTACAGCAAGGGGCTGGGGAAATATTTCCGGCAGGCGTATGAGAAGGTGGGGCAATTGGTGGCGGATGAGAGCTACCGCGAAGGGGACAAGGACTTCAAGGCGCAGCTTACGAAGATCAAGGCGGCGAATCCGGACGCGGTGTTTGTGCCGGGGTATTACACCGACATCGGTCTGATCCTGCGGCAGGCGCGGGAGCTGGGCTTGACGATGCCGGTGTTTGGCGGGGATGGCTGGGACAGCCCGGACACGCTGGCGCTGGGGCCGGTGGCGGACGGGTGCTTCTATACGGACCACTATTCGCCGGAAGATCCGAGCCCGCAGGTGCAGAACTTCATTTCGGCGTATCAGAAGAAGTTCAACAAGGTCCCGGACGCGATGGCGATCCTCGGGTATGACGCGATGCGCGTGGTGGCGGATGCGATCAAGCGGGCGGGGAAGGCTGAGCCGGCGGCGATTCGCGATGCGCTTGAGCAGACGAAGGATTTCCCTGGCGCGAGCGGGTCGATCACGATTGACCAGGGGCATAACGCGCGCAAGCCGATCAAGGTGTTGGAGATTCGGGGTGGGAAGACGAAGTTGACGGATTCGATATTGCCGGGAGCTTGATCGCGTGGCACTGGCGCGGCCGACGTGAGCTGGAGAATGAAGACATGGGCG
>DASVUC010000213.1:0-14064 GCA_036387255.1 Tepidisphaeraceae bacterium
CGTGCGTGCAGCCGGTGCCCAGCGAAGCGCCGGTGGATGTGGTGATCCGGCCTCTGACGGGGCCGGAGGTGGTGACGGGATCGACGCGTCTTAAAGCAGGGACGGCGACGAAGCTGGTGCTGAACATGATCTCGACGATCGCAATGGTTCAACTCAACAAGGTGTACGAGAACTTGATGGTGGATCTCCGGGCGACGAACACCAAGCTGTGGGATCGCGGGGCGCGGATCATCTCGATTTTGACGAAGCTGGATCGAGATGTGTCAATGGAACTGCTGAAGAAAGCGGATGGGCATGTGAAGGTGGCGATCGTGATGCACAAGCGCGGGGTGCCGGCGGATGAGGCGCGGGCGCTTTTGGCGAAGCATGATGGGAACCTGAGGGCGGCGGTGGGGTGACAAGCCGTAGCATGGGCTCCGCCATGCCACGCGGAGCTTAGAGCGGATCGCGTCCCCTCGAGTGGTTATCGCCTCAGCGTGTCATCCTGAGCGGTACGCTGCGAAGGATCTGGCCCTGTAGTCGTTCGGTGCCAGATGCTTCGGAGTACCTCAGCATGACATTAATCCTGTTTTTGAAGCTGCACGCGTGGGCGCGAGGCTCTAGTGTCCACCGGCGGTGTGCGGGTCGTGGGATTCGGTGGTTTTGTGATGGTGGGGTTTGACGACGGGATAGAACTCGCCGCCGTATTGTTTTTCCTCGTCGGTTTTCTGCATCTCGGCGAGTTGCAGGGGGCCGCTGTCGAGTTGGCGGATTTCGCCTTGTGAGACACCCGCGGTGACGGGTTGGTTGTCGCCGCCGGCGGTTGCGCCGCTGGCGAGGCGCCGCTCAAGCTCCTCATCCAGCCGGCGAACCTCGTCCATGTCTTGGGATGTGACTCCCGCGTGAAGCGGCTTGGTTTCTTCCCGCTTCTCGCCTTTTCCGAAGCGTTCGAGATCGTACTCCGGCTCTTTGGCTGCGCGCTGGAGACCGAGTCCGCCGCCGGTCATCAGGCTGACGATGCTGGGCCAGACGCCGCCGATGAGGAACAGCGACATGCCCGTCCAGAGCGCGTAGACGGCCCACGTTTCGCGGTACCAGGCGTACTTGAACGTCAGGTCCGCGTTCTGCGTCTTCACATTCTTGAGGTAGTCGGTGACGTTGGGGAAGGTCTGGCCTGTTTGCTCGCTCTTGAACGGCGCATCGGCCATGAAAGCAACGGGGCGGTAGCGCATCTTGCGCGGGTCGTTGGTGCGGCGGAGCTGCTCGCAGACGACTTTGTTCTTGCCTTCCAGCGGGGGCAGAACGGTGATGTTCTGTAGATGGCCTTGCGCGGGGTACTTGGTGAGCAGGCCGCGTTCGAAGTCAGGCCAGCCGATGGTGGGGAGCTGCTCGCCCCATTCGACGTTCGACCAGACGTACGAGAGCGCCAGCCCGATGACGATCGAGACGACGAGCCAATGCCAACGTTTCAGGTCCTGCACCTGCATACCAGCCTCACGACGTGCGAATGCAACTTATCTTTGGAGTTCGATCGAGTCCGCGCCTCACCGAAGCGGCCAGCAAGCGGGGACGCTGCACGGGAGGTGCGCCTTCGGACGGAAACTCACCAAGCTATGTCGGTACTACAGCATTGTGGACGGGAAGTTGAGGGAAATGTTGCAGGTAAGGGATTGGAGGAGCAAAAAGAAAACCCCGGGATTGCGATCCCGGGGTTTCGTCTGAAGCGGTTGTTCAACGCTGTTATGCCGATTCGCGACGGCGCTCGGGTTTGATTTCGAACAGGCTGCGACGGCCGTCGACGATCGACTCGTCGATCACGTACTTCCCGCCCTGGCCCTGGTCGGGGAGCTTGTACATGAGGTCGAGCATGATCTCTTCGCAGACGGCGCGAAGGGCGCGAGCGCCGGTGTCGCGCTTGAGGGCACGTTCCGCGATGCGCTGGAGCGCGCCGGGCGTGAACTCAACGTCGGAGCCTTCCAGGTGGAAGAACTTCTTGTACTGGCGGACCAGCGCGTTCTTTGGGGTGGTCAGGATGTTGACGAGCGTCTGCGTATCCAGCGGCTCGAGCGTGGCGCACAGGGGGAGACGGCCGACGAATTCCGGGATCATGCCGAACTCGATGAGGTCTTCCGGCTGCACCTGGGCAAGGACTTCTGCGCGGTCGCGGGCGGATTCCATCGGCGCGTTTTCGGAGTTGAACCCGATCTGGCGCTTGCCGAGCCGCTTGCGGATGATGTCTTCCAGGCCAACGAAGCTCCCGCCGCAGATGAACAGGATGTGGGTCGTGTCCATCTGGATGTACTGCTGCTCGGGATGCTTGCGGCCGCCCTGCGGGGGGATGTTGCTGATGGTGCCTTCGAGCATCTTCAGCAAGGCCTGCTGCACGCCTTCACCGGAGACGTCGCGGGTGATGCTGACGTTGTTCTGGGTCTTGCCGATCTTGTCGATCTCGTCGATGTACACGATTCCGCGCTGGGCGGCTTCGAGATCGTAGTCGGCGTTCTGGAGAAGCTTGAGCAGGATGTTCTCCACGTCTTCGCCGACGTAGCCCGCTTCGGTGAGCGTGGTGGCGTCGCCGATGGCGAAGGGAACGTTGAGAATGCGCGCCAGCGTCTTGGCGAGCAGCGTCTTGCCGCTTCCGGTGGGGCCGATGAGCAGCACGTTGCTCTTGTCGATCTCGATTTCGTTCTCGGGATTGGCAACGGTGGCGGCTGCGTCGGTCTGCGGGTCGAGCGTGCCCAGACGCTTGTAATGGTTGTGCACCGCAACCGAGAGCGCCTTCTTGGCATATTCCTGGCCGATCACATACTGATCGAGGAATTCCTTGATCTGGCGCGGCGTGGGGATGCTGGTGAACAGCGGCTGGCTGCTGGAGAGCTTGCGTTTCTCCTGGCGGATAATGTTGTGGGCGAGATCCACGCAGTTGGCGCAGATGTAGACGTCGCTGGGTCCTTCGACCATCGGGCCGACGTCGCGGCTGGATTTGCCGCAGAATGAACAGGTGGTGACGCGGCGACCGCGGAACCCACCGGGGGGCTGATTGGTTCCGTTGGTGGGGGGCTGGTTAGGTCCGCCGCCATTTCCGGGGCGATTGCTGTTGGCCATTACTGCAAGCCTTCCTTAAGAAAGTGCCCGATCTTCGCTCCACGAGAGCCAGGCGTGAACCCTCCGATCATACCGGGCGAGAAAACAGGTCGCGCCAGGGGCGGGAAAACCAAACCACCGCACTTTAGCAGTATCGAACGATCAGCGGTATCAACTTGATGAACCGGGGCTTAAGCCGACTGCCAGGAGCATCTTAGACAACGGGCGCTCAATGTGAAACAGAAAGGTTACGGGGCGGGTTCTTCAAATTGGCTAAGGAATGTGTGGAAATGGAGGGATCGGTTGCTTCTTGAGCCCGATAACGGTGCGATTTATCGAGACGGCGGCCGGTTGCGGGCGAGGGGGTCGATTCCCTTGGTCATGTTCTTTCCCGCTTCGATCATCTGCGCGCGGGCTTTTTCAAACTGTTCGTCAGTTATTTCGCCTCGCGCGTGCAATTTCCGCAGGTCGCCGAGGGTGAATCCCACCGCGCCGACCGGCTCGTCGTCTTCCTGAAGCCAGCGGCGGAGCTTCATCACGCCGTACCAGGCGCCGATAATGAGCCCCACGAGGATGATCGAGCGGAAGACGACGCTGCCGACGTCGGATGCGTCGGCGAGGATCGGAAGCAGGGCAACCACCGGCTGCATGCTACGAAGTGTACGGCGGATGTTTCAACCGGAAATCAGATCGTGCTGCGTCCTCAGGGGTGTATGCGAAGATTCTGCGTAACAAACGCCAGCAGCACGACTTGGCATAACAGCAGGGCCAGGCGGTGGCTACGGGGCCAGCGGGTCATTTCCAGCCCGATGGGGACCATGAGCAGCGGAGTCATGAAAAGCCACTGGCGCGGGGTTTCGGCCTGGAGCAGACCTGTCAAGGCGACGAGCAACGGCTGCGCGACGCAAAGGGTGCTGATCAGCAGGTGCGGGCGGTGGTGGCGCCAATGAATGAAGAACGAGGCGAGGACGATCATGCCGATCCAGGCGAAGTCGAGCGTGAAGTAGGTGAGATCGGTCGGAATGGTGTGGGGCCAGGGGCGGTGCAGATGGGTGAGTTCCTCTTTCGCGTTGATCATTCCCTGGCGAAGGGTGGCGAAGGGGTTGTAGCCCGTTGCAAGGTAGAGCAGGCCGTAGAACAGGAGGGCGGTTGCCAGGGAGATGAGGACGGGACGCAGGTGTTGCGCCGTGGCATGCCGCGGCACGAACAGCATCGCGATCAGGAACGCGCCCATCACGAGGATATTGAAGGCGAAGAGCGTGGCGACGCAGATGCTGAGCGCGGCGAGGATCGCGAAGGAAGGGTTTTGATTGAATCGCCCGCGGCTCCAGCTTGCGACGGCGAGGGCGCACAAGGGCACGTAAAGCTGGTCGAACTCCGGCAGAAAGATCAGCAGAGCGGGGAAAAGCATAAAGGATGTGCAGGCGTGAAACGCGGCGGCGCGGTTGCCCGTCAGCTCCAGGATCATCCAGTACGTGGCGGGGATGGCGCTGGAGGCGAGCAGCGCCAGGATGACGATGCCGGCCAATGCTGCACGATCCCGCTCCGGCCAGAATTGCAGCATCAGCCGGTAATACAGGATCGGCATGGGCGGCTTGTTGCGGCTGTGGTAGTGCAGGGCGGGCATGCGCTGGGGGTACGTGCGCAGGAAGCTGAGGGTACTTTCCTTTTTCGTTGCGAGATCTTCGGCATCCAGGAAGTAGCTTGTGGCAAGCGGACTGTGGACGTCGCGGATGAGGGGATGGAGGTTGAACTCGTTGTGCTGATAGGTGGCGACGATGAACTGGAGGACGAAGCACGAGGTCATCAGCAAGGCGAGGGGGACGGCGATGCGACGCCACTGGAACGCGGCTGCGACGAAGACCGGCGCCGCGGCGAGCGGGATCCAGAGGAATAGCGGCCAGAAGGGCGCGCGGTGCCAGGTGACGGAGTGGAAGCGGGTGCCATTCAGGTAGAGATGCCAGTAGAGCAGCAGGGAGAGAACGGTCGTCGTGAGCAGGATGATCAGGATGGTGATGCTTCCCGCGCGGCTGTTGGAGGGTGCGCGTCCACTCATGATGCGGCTACCGCTGGGCCCTGGCTTGATTGTTGCAACTGGGGCATCGAGCAGGGGCGCGGGGTGGTCTGGCTGAGGATCGCGACGATGATCCACATGCACGCGAAAGCCATCGCGCGGTGCGCGCGGGGCCAGCGCGAAAGCTCCAGTCCCACCGGCACCGCGAGCAGGGGAAGCATAAAAATCCACACGCGGCTGGTTTCGACCCGCAACAGGCCCGTGAGCGCGACGATCACCGGCTGAGCGACGCAGAGCCAGAGGATCGGCACCAGGGTTCGGTGGGAGTCCGGCCAGCGGGAGGCGAGGGCGAAGAATGTCAGTAAGACGGCGAGTCCTCCCGCGCCGAAGGCGAATTCAATTAAATCGCTCGGGATCGTCTGCGGCCAGGGGCGGTTCCAGTTCAGCGCCATCTTGGATTGTTCATCGAGTGCGGCGCGGAACGTCGCGGCAGGATTGAAGCCGGTGATGACGTAGAGGATGAAGTAGATCAACGCGCATACCACAAGGACGATGACGGCTTGCCTGGCGATCGTGATCCAGCCCCGTGGCTGCTGCCAGACGTGCACGATCGCGTAGAGCACGACGAACGCGCCGAGCACCAGCATGTTGTAGGCGGCGAAGCACATTGCCGCCAGGGCAATCCCGCAGGCGATGGACCAGCTCCACCGCGCGGTGCGGAGCGACATGACCCAGGCGGCGAGGAAGGTGCCGGTGAAGATGCCGTACGTCAGGTCCATATGCGGAAGGAGGACGATCACGCTGGGGGTCAGTGCGAGAAAACTCGCCGCATAGAACGCCGCAGCGCGGCTGTGGGTGAGCGCGCGAACGAGCCAGCAGACGGCGGGGAGCGTGAGCGTGGAGAGGGCGCCGACGAGTATGCCACCGAGGATTGAGGCGCGGTGCACCGGGCCGAAGATGTTGATGAGAAGCAGGTAGTAAAGAATCGGCCCTGGCGGCTTCTCGCGCGAATGTAGCTGGAAGTGCGCCATGCGCTGCGGGTATGTCGAAAGGAGCTGGCGCAAGCTCAGATCCTGTTGATGGATCGCCAGCGCATCCTGCATGTAGCTGGTGGCGTCGGGGTTCTCGACGGTGAGCTGAATATCGTTGAACTGATCGAAGTATCCATAGTGCAGCGATGATGAGGCCAACTGCGCCAGGAACATCGAGAGCATCAGGAGCGGCACGGTGAGCGTGAGCGGCAAGGCAAGTCGATCGCGGGCGATTTGCGCAAGCAGGAACGGCAGGTAAATCACGAGCAGTACCGCCAGAAGCGGCCACGGGGGAGCACGGTCAACACCGACGGAAAAATATAGCGTGCCGTAAGACTCTCGCGTCAGCAGAAACACCGCCAGCAGGACGGTTGCGAGAACCAGGAGGCCCAGTTTCGCATGCTGCACCTTGCTGATGGGGGCGGGGGTCATCGGGCAACCCAACGATAAGTCGCTGCGGAAGCGGGAACAAGCGGTTGCCTTGCGGGCGGATACGCGAATAATCGCCGCTGCTTTGGAGCAGATCACGACTATTTCAGATCCGGCGGCGGAGCAGTATCGGAGCAACCGAGTGGCGCATTGGGAGGCGCTGGCGCGGACGTCCAAGCCGCGCACGCCGGGCGGGTATTACCACGATCGGCTGGCGGAGATTTATTCGCACGTCATCTCGCCCAACCAGCGGGTGCTGGAGATCGGGTGCGGCGAGGGCGATTTGCTTGCGGCAGTGAAACCTTCCGCCGGCGTCGGCATCGATTTTTCAGACGCGATGCTCCAGCGGGCGCGGGAGAAGTACCCGCACCTGCGCTTCGTGCAAGGGGACGCGCACCATATCGCGCTGGATGAGAAATTCGACGCGATCATCCTCTCCGACATCGTCAACGATCTGTGGGACGTGCAGCGGATTCTCGAGCAGCTTCGGCCGCTGTGTCATCCGCGAACCCGGCTGGTGATGAACTTCTTCAGCAAGGTGTGGGAGAAGCCGCTGAACGTCGCGCGGCGAGCGGGGCTGGCGCGGCCGGTGCTGGATCAGAACTGGCTTGCGGTTGAAGACATGGAAAATCTGCTGCATCTCGCCGGTTTCGTGCGCGTGCGGCACTGGCAGGAGTTCTTGTTTCCCTTCCACCTGCCGCTGATCAGCGGCTTGTTCAACAAGTTCCTGGTGCGGTTCGCGCCGTTCAAACATCTGGCGATGACGAACGTGATGGTAGCGCGCCCGGAGCCGCAGATGGCCTTTGACGGGGATCGGGAATTGACGGTGTCCGTCATCGTTCCAGCGCGAAATGAAGCCGGGAATGTACCTGCGATCTTCGCGCGCATCCCGGAGATGGGAGCGGGGACGGAGATTGTGTTCGTGGAAGGCAACTCAACCGATGACACCTATGTCGCCATCGAGCGAGAGCTGCCGAATCATCCCGAGCGAAAAGCGATGCTGCTGAAGCAGCCGGGCAAGGGGAAGGGCGATGCCGTCCGCACCGGTTTCGCCGCGGCGACGGGCGAGGTGCTGATGATCCTTGATGCGGATCTGACGGTTCCACCGGAAGATCTGCCGCGGTTTTATTCCGCGCTGCGCACGCGTAAGGGTGAGTTCATCAACGGGGTGCGCCTCGTGTATCCGATGGAAAAGCGCTCGATGCAGTTCCTGAACCTGATCGCCAACAAGCTGTTTGGCTGGGCGTTTTCCTGGCTGCTCGGACAGCCGGTGCGCGACACCCTCTGCGGCACCAAGGTGCTGTCCAAGGCGGACTACGAAATCATCGCCGCCAACCGCAACTACTTCGGCGACTTCGACCCTTTCGGCGACTTCGACCTGCTCTTCGGCGCAGCGAAGCAGAACCTGAAAATTGTCGATCTGCCGGTCCGGTATCGCGAGCGCACCTACGGCAGCACGAACATCAGCCGATTCAGGCACGGCCTGCTGCTCCTGCGCATGGTGATGTTCGCGGCCAGGCGAATTAAATTCATTTAGGCAGGTAAACAGAAACGCCCGGCGCGAAGAGCCGGATCGAATTCTGACAGTATCGGTGGTGGGTGAATCTGTAAGTCAGGGCGACAAGATTCGAACTTGCGACCTTCTGGACCCAAACCAGACGCTCTACCAAGCTGAGCTACGCCCTGAGGATGATCTCTTTGTACCCGATCCAGGCGGCGGGTGCTAATGGAGTTGGAATTGTAGGCGATCTGCCGCGAAAAACCGTGAAATATTTGACAACCGTACGGCGTATGATATTTTTCACCTCGTGAACGCTCTGTGCGCGAATTTTGGGTTTTGGTTTACGGGTAAATTTTATCCGACCGCCCAATCCGCGTTCTGAGCAGCTTGAAACAACGGTGCAAACCAAAAAGCCTCAGGACGCGGTCCTGGGGCTTCTTTTTTTGGTGCAAGGAGTTCAGCCATGTGTTGGCGATTCAGCTCGTTCAGCGGAGGTGCGCGATGATCGTCGTGATGAAGCCTGGCTCGACGAATCAGCAAGTCGAGCATGTCGTCAACCTGGTGCGTGAAATGGGACTCAAAGACCACGTCATTGTTGGAACCGAACGAACCGTGATCGCAGCCATCGGCGACGATCGGTTCAAGGAAAAGAGCCGCTTCGAAACTGTTGAAGGTGTCGACAAGGTGATGCCGATCCTGGCGCCCTACAAGATGGCGTCGGCCGAGGTGAAGAAGGAGCGCACGGTGGTTCCCATCGGCAAGCTTGGAAGCGTCGGCGGGAAGAAGATCGGCGTCATCGCCGGGCCGTGTTCCGTGGAGGACAAGACGCATCTGCTGGAAATTGCGCACGCGTGTAAGGAGGCGGGGGCCGTAGGATTGAGGGGCGGGGCGTTTAAGCCGAGGACATCGCCCTACGCGTTTCAAGGACTGGCAGAAGAGGGGTTGAAATACCTGGCGCAGGCGCGCGAGCAGACGGGCCTGGCCATCGTCACGGAAGTGATGAGCATCGACCAGATTGATGTCTGCGTGGAGTACGCCGACGTGCTCCAGATCGGGGCGCGGAACATGCAGAACTTCAACCTGCTGGCGAAGATCGGCGAAACGCGCAAGCCGGTGCTGCTGAAGCGCGGCATGAGCGCGACGCTGGAAGAGTTTTTGCTCGCTGCGGAATACATCCTGGCGCGAGGAAACCACCAGGTGATGCTGTGCGAGCGCGGGATTCGCACGTTCGAGGATTATGTGCGCAATACGCTGCCGCTGGCGATCGTGCCGGAGCTTCAACGGCGCAGCCATCTGCCGGTGGTGGTGGATCCATCGCATGGCACGGGCAAGAGCTACCTGGTGGACAGCATGTGCCGGGCCTCCGTCGCGGCGGGGTGTGATGGGCTGATCATCGAAGTCCACAACGATCCCGCGCATGCAATGACCGATGGAGCGCAGTCGCTCAATCCCAAGCAATTTGACGAGATGATGAAGGGAATCCGCCGCGTGGCGCTGGCCGTTGATCGAGAAGTCTGACTGTGACACGGGCATCCTGCCCGTGCTCGACCACCCAAGCAAAGGGCACGGGCAAGATGCCCGTGGCACCCAAAACATGTCCACCATCCAATCAATCACGATCAACGACACGTACCCCTGGGGACGGAACCTGGAGGAGTACAAGTCAATGTTTTCGCTGTCGCGACAGGACCTTGGGCGCAGGGTGCTCGCTTGCGCCGATGGACCGGCGAGCTTCAATGCGGAGATGACCCGGCTGGGCAACAGCGTGATGTCCATCGATCCCCTGTATGAGTTCACGGCCAAGGAAATCCGCCAGCGGATCGATGCGACATACGTGGAACTCGTCGCGGCGGCGAGGACCAATGAGCATCGCTTCTGCTGGGGGCCTATTCCGTCGCCCGAGGCACTGGGGCAACGTCGCATGGCGGCAATGGAGGTGTTTCTGGAGGACTACGAGGCGGGGCGCGCACAAGGGCGTTACCAGGCGCAGTCCCTGCCGCGGGTGTCGTTCGCAACGGCGCAGTTTGATCTGGCGCTGTGCTCGCACTTCCTCTTCCTCTACTCGCACCGCTTCGACCTGAATTTCCATTTCCAGTCCGTTCTCGAGATGCTGCGCGTGGCGAGGGAGGTGCGGATCTTCCCGTTGCTGGACATGGACGGGTGGAAGAGCGCGCATCTGGAGCCGCTGCTGGCGCGGCTGGATGCGCTGGGGCTGAACGCTTCGGTCGACCGTGTTGATTATGAATTTCAGCTCGGCGGCAACGAGATGCTGCGGATCACGCAATGAACCCGCTGCTGCTGGACATTCCCTTTGAGCTGGAAACTGAGCGGCTGCGCCTGCGCGTGCCTCGAGCGGGCGACGGGAAGATGCTGGCGGAAAGCGTGCGGGAATCGCTTGCGGAGCTGAAGGTGTGGATGCCTTGGGCGACGGATGATTACGGCGAGACGCAGGCGGAGGAGTGGGTCCGTCGCGCGGCGGCGAATTTCCTCACGCGCGAGCAGCTTCAGTTTCTGATTTTGCTCAAAGAGAGTCAGACGCACATCGGCACCTTCGGCGCCTTCCGCTTCGAGTGGTCTATCATGCGCTGCGAGATCGGCTATTGGCTGCGCACGCCTTACACGGGGAAGGGGTACATGACCGAGGCGGTGAACGGGCTGGTGCAGTTCTGTGAGAAGGCGCTGGCGGCGCGACGGATCGAGATCCGTTGCGATGACGGCAACGGCCCGAGCGGCCGCGTCGCAGAGCGATGCGGGTTCGCACTGGAAGGGGTGCTTCAGCATGAATCTCGCGATGCGCTGGGGCGTCTGAGGAACACGCGCATCTACGCGAAGACCCGCGGCGACTGACGCCTGGGCAGACGCCGGTGCCACGGATGAACCTTCCCAATCACTCTCGCGGCGCGTAGGCTGCTGGGGCTTTGAAGGGACGGATCAATCAGCTCATCTCGTATTTCGGCGGGCCCAGTCCGCTCGTGCTCGTCGTGGTGCTCATCGCGACGGCGGGGGTGTGGCTCTTTGTGAAGCTGGCGGATGAGGTGCGCGAGGGAGACACGCAGCATCTGGATGAGCGGGTGCTGCGGGCGCTGCGCAAGCCGGATGATCCGGGCGTGCTGCGCGGGCCGCACTGGGTCTTTGAGACCACGCGGGATATTACCTCGCTCGGATCCGTGACGGTGCTCGTGCTGACCACGGCGGGGGTGCTGGGGTACCTGCTGATCACGAAGAAGTATCACGCGATGTGGCTGGTGCTGGCGGCGACGGTAGGGGGGCTGGCGGTCGGTTCACTCATGAAATTCGCTTTCGCGCGGGCGCGGCCGACGGTGGTGCCTCACTTGCAGGATGTCGGTACCGCCAGCTTTCCCTCCGGTCACTCCATGTATTCGGCCATCGTGTATCTGACGCTGGCGAGTCTGCTCTCGCGAATCGTGCCGGAGCGCGCAGCGAAGGTGTACTTTATCATCATTGCGCTGGTGCTGATCGTTTTGATTGGCGTCAGTCGCGTGTGTCTTGGCGTTCATTATCCCACCGATGTCATGGGCGGCTGGTGCGCGGGGATGGTTTGGGCGCTCGTCTGCTGGCTCACCGCGCGCTACCTCCAGCGGCGCGGCGCTGTCGAGAAGGACAGCCAGGTCACCACCTCAACGAATCGATAATCGATGAAAATTGGAACGTACTACTACCCCGAACAATGGCCCGGCGAGCAGTGGAAGCGCGACTTTGACCACATGGCCGAAATGGGCATGCAGATCGTGCACATGGGCGAGTTCGCATGGTTCACCATGGAGCCCAGGCCGGGCGAGATCCAGCTTGATTGGCTCAACGAGTGCGTGGAGATGGCGGCGGCACGGAAGATGTCCGTCATCCTCTGTACGCCAACGGCGGCGCCGCCCATCTGGCTCATCGAGCAGCATCCGGAAATCCTGCCGCTGGACGATGCGGGCCGAAAGCAGCGGCCGGGGGGAAGACGGCATTACAACCCGCTCGCGCCGGCGCTGCATGATGCAACGCGACGGATCGTGACGGCGCTGGCGGATCGATTCGGCAATCATCCGTCCATCATCGGCTGGCAAATCGACAACGAATTCAGCAACGTTTTCGATCAATCTGACATCACGCACGCGGCATTCCGCGAGTGGCTCAAGCGCAAGTACGAATCAATCGATCGTTTAAACGACGCCTGGGGCCTGAGGTTCTGGAACCAGTACTTCACCGACTGGCACCAGATCCAGCTCTGGCCTGAGCGCGATGTGCATTACAACAACCCGCACCTCGCGCTGGATTCCTCCCGCTTCTGGTCGTGGGCCTTTGCCAACTACGCGCGACTGCAAGCGGAGATTCTCAAGCCCCGCGTTGGCAGTCGCTGGATCACCACCAACTTCATGCCGTTCCACCTCGATTGCGATCCCGGTGACATGGCCGAGTTCCTCGATCTGATGAGCTGGGACAGTTACCCCATCACCGGCTGGGCCAAGAACCCGCCGGACGAGACGTATCGCCTGGGGGATCCCGCGAGCATCTCCTTCACGCATGACAACATGGCCAGCTACCGCAACCGCTGGGGGCTGCTGGAGCTTCAGCCGGGGCACGTCAACTGGTCTGGGTTTCCCGTGCTGCCGTACCCGGGGACGGTGCGCCTGTGGATCTGGACCGCTTTTGCACACGGTGCGGAGTTCGTGACGACTTATCGATTCCGCCAGCCGCGCTTCGGGGTGGAACTGTTTCACGATGGGCTGGTCGGAACCGACGGGGTGACGCCGTCACCCGGTGGTCGGCAGTTCATGCAGGTGATTGATGAGCTGAAACTTCTCGACCTCACGAAGATTCCGGATGGAGTACGCGAGCCCGGCGGCCCTGCCGCGGGACAAGATGATTTCGATCCCGCGACAACCATCGGTCTTGTCTTCGACTTCGAGCAGATGTGGTATTACGCGACACTTCCGCAAGCAAAGCGATGGCATCAGCCGCACTGGTTGACGCTCTGGTATGCCGCCGCGGCACGACTGGGGTTGCGGGTGAAGATCCTGCATCCGAAGAAAGCCTGGCCGCAGAACCTGGCGATGATCGTCGTCCCGGGGATGCAGATGGTCGACCCCGGGGACGTGAAGCAGTTGCACGATTACGCGGCTGCCGGCGGACATCTTGTGCTCACGTGCCGCACGGCGCTGATGGATCGCACGGGGCAACTTCACGACGGGCACTGGGCACAGCCGATTCTCGATCTGATCTGCGCGGAGATTGAGGCGTATGATTCGCTGCCCAGCAACACCTGGGGTCAGGTGGAACTGGACGGAAAGAAATTCTCCTGGGGCGTGTGGGGCGATCTGCTTTATGCGAATCCGGACACGCGGGTGCTGGCCCGCTATGCTGACCAATTCTACGCTGGCGCTGCGGCCGTGACCCAGTGCAAATACCAGGGCGGCACCGTCACGTACTGCGGCGTCCACGGCGAGCAGCCTTTCTGCGATGCGCTGATGGAGCGGCTGGCGGCGCAGTCAAACTTAAGGCTCGTTCCGCTGCCGCCGCGCGTGCAATTGGTGCGGCGGGGACCGTATCGAATCCTGCTCAATTACCAGGACATTCCCGCTACGGCGCCTGCCCCGGCGAACGCGCGGTTCCTGGTGGGAACGAGGCAGGTCGAGCCGGCGGGGGTGGCGGTGTGGGAGCAGGCCGTCGAAGCCGCTCCAGAGCCCGCGACCGAACCGCCCAAGCGCCGTCGGCGCTTTGGTGGAACTTGATCTGCCAAGCATCTGCGCCGGACGCGTCCTGCCCCTTACCCCCGCAAACGCGTTGCCAGCCACCTACCCTAAACAGGGTAGTATCAAGGACGATTGAGATTGAGTAATTTGCGTACCTCACGTCTGCGAAGCGAGGAGGTGCGATGTCGGAATCGGAGCGCGGAGGGTGGAGCATTCCCTGGACAGCTTTGCTGGCGGTACTGATTGCGACCGGGGGCACGGTTTTTTACTTCTCACCGCTGAACAGCGCTCGGCCGCAGATGCTGTCGGGGGAGCGCATGTCGACGCTGG
>DASVUC010000214.1:0-2719 GCA_036387255.1 Tepidisphaeraceae bacterium
AGAGCCCGAGGGTTCGCGATTTGCTAGACTCGCTATACCGCGGCTATCCTTCGGGCGCGATTCTGCTTTGGGAAACTGACGAGGCGGTTCCGCTGCAGGCTATGGCGGTCGCACAGGCGGAGACGCCGTTCACTACAAAGCGCTTGTTGCTCGACGGGCAGCAGCGTCTGACTTCGCTGTCCGCAGTCATACGGGGCCGGCCCATCTCCGTGCGCAACCGCCAACGGCCGGTGGAACTCCTTTTCAATCTTGAGCATCCGGAGCGTCAATTGATTGTCACGGAAGTGGATGAGGATGCCGAGGAGGAGGGTCCTGGGCCGGACGAAATCGACGCGACCACGGATGAACTCAGCAGGCGCTTCGAGCAGATGACCTTTGTCGTGGCGACAAACAAACTTGCGGCTCTGCCGCAATGGGTCCGTGTCTCGGACGTGTTCAAGAGCGACAGCGACAGCGGGTTCCTGAAGCGGGCTGGGGTTACGAGCTTTGACGACCCTCGCTTCGAAAAATACACGCAGCGCCTGGCGCGGCTTCGTAACGTGAAGCGCTATTCCTACCGAATGGACGTGCTTGAGCGTTCGCTCACCTATGAAGAGGTGACGGAGATCTTCGTGCGTGTGAATTCGCTCGGGGCGAAGTTACGCAGCTCCGATCTGGCTCTTGCGCAAATCACTGCGCGGTGGCGCCATTCGCTGGAAATCTTCCAGAGGTTCCAGTCCGAATGCACCAAAACCGGGTTTGATTTGGAGCTGGGCATCCATCTTAAGGCGCTCGTGGCCTTTGCAACCGGGCAATCGCGGTTTCAAACCGTCGGCAGCCTCACGTTGGAACGCCTGCAACAGGCCTGGTCCGAAGCAGAAGAGGGGATGCGATTCGCAATCAACTTCCTCAAATGCAATGTCGGGATCGACAGCTCGACCTTGCTTTCTTCTCCCTTCCTGATGATCGTGCTTGCTTATTTGGGCCACAAGCGAGGCTATGCGCTGACCCCTGAGGAGGCGGCGCAGCTCCGGCGCTGGACCTTGCTGGTCAGTGCCAAAGGCCGCTTTTCGCGCGGATCGACGGAGACGATCCTGGATCAGGACTTGGCTGCCATCGACCGTGGCGAGGGCGTCGAAGCGTTGATCGATCGGGTCAGACTGCAATTTGGCCGTCTTGGGATCACCGACGAGGATCTGGAAGGGCGCGATCAGCGCAGCTCATTCTTCAAGATCATGTACCTCGCCTTTCGCGCGGGAGGCGCAAAAGACTGGACATCGAATCTTCTCATCTCGCTCAATCATTCCGGAAACCAACACAAGATCGAGTTTCACCATTTTTTTCCTAAATCTCTGCTTACGAAAGCGGGCTATGCCACCCGAGAAGCCGACGACATCGCGAACCTCACCTTCGTCAGCGGAAGGACGAATCGGAAGTTCGGAGACAAGTCTCCATCTGTCTACGCGGAGGAGCTTCGGAAGGTGCATGGTACGGGGCTCTTGGAGCAGCAGGCAATCCCTACTGATCCCAGTCTCTGGACCGCCGATCGCTACCGCAGCTTCATCAGCACGCGGCGCAGACTGATTGCCGACGTGTTGAACCGCTTCTTAGGTGAGGAGGCGGAGGTACGGGCAACCGAGCAGAACGACATCGTCGCCATGATAGCGGAGCGAGAGCACGAACGTTTGGAGTTCAAATCTTCGCTACGCTGGGATCTGCAGGAGCAGCGGGTCAACAAAGAGCTCGAAAGGGTCATTCTAAAATCCATTGCCGCCTTCAGCAACGCCCAGGGCGGGCACATCCTCATCGGAGTGAGTGACGATGGATCGGTGTGCGGCCTGAACCCGGACTACGCATCTTTGGGCGGCGACCGCGACGCGTTCGAGCGGCATCTGCGGGCGCTGGTAGCAAATAGCTGGGGAGACTCGTTAGCAATAAGGATGCTGAATCTCAGCTTCCACCAAGTGGAGCACGCTGAACTGTGCGCCTTGAAGGTGGCGCGCGGAGAGCAACCGCTTTTCCTGACGATTCCCGATAAGAACGGAGTGAAGGCGGAGAAATTCTATGTGCGGGCGGGTAATGCGTCCTCACCGATAGAGGCGCCTAGCCAACTTGCCGCCTATATCAGCCGCCGGTTTCCGCTGGCTGCCGGAATGACCGCCTGACTGGGGCTGGCGCTCAGCACAACGGCTAGGCATCGCGGCGGAGCAAAAGGATGTGCGCCTTGCCGAAGCGGCGCTCCGCCTCGACCGAGAAGCCGGCGGGGGCGGGGAGGCGCTCGCCGTCGGTCTCCAGGCTGACGAGGCCGCCCGGGGCCACCCAGGCGGGGTTGCAGACGCGGTCCAGCGCCATCGCGGCAAGGCCGGTGGCGTAGGGCGGATCGAGGAAGACGATGTCGCGCGGGCTGGCGGGGGCGGGCACATGCTCCACGCTCTGGCTGCGCACCTCTCCGCGCGGGACAGCGCCGAAGGAGGCGAGGTTGCGCTGGATCGAGGCGACGGCATTGCGGTCCGTATCGACGAACAGGCAGTGCGCGGCGCCCCGGGAGAGCGCCTCAAGCCCAAGCGCTCCGGTGCCGGCGAACAGGTCGGCGACGCTAAGGCCCTCGAAGCTGCCGACGCGGCTCTGAAGCATGGAGAACAGCCCCTCCCGCGCCCGGTCACTTGTCGGGCGCGTTGCGCGGCCTTCCGGCGCGATCAACGGCCGCCCACGCCATTCCCCCGCGATTATGCGCAATTGG
>DASVUC010000215.1:0-13113 GCA_036387255.1 Tepidisphaeraceae bacterium
ATCAAGAACATGACGCAGACGGCCGTCACCGACTTTAGCGCCGGCGCCACCACCAACACTACCATCACCAACACCGCGGGCGGTGAGATCATCCTCACCCCCGCCTTCAACGACGACTTTACCGGTTCCGCTCTCTCTCCCGCGTGGAACGTCACCGCGTGGACGAGCGGCAGCGGTACCTCGAAGGTCACCTTCGCCAGCGGCGTCGTCTCCATCGGCCGCAACCAGGCGAAGACCGCCCAAACCTTCACCAACACGGGGTTGGAAGGCTCCATCAGCTTCGCTTCCGCGCAGGGCCAGCAATTTGGTTTGGCGACGGACCTCCAAGCCACCGCGGGAAACTTCGCCGCCGTCTTCACCACGCGAACGAGCAACACCACGCTCTTCGCCCGAGTGAACAACAACGGTACCCTCACCGACGTGAACCTCGGCGCGATCCCGAGCGGCTTCCACCTGTACGCGATCAAGCCGGTTTCAACGGGTTACGCCTTCTTCATCGACGGCGCGCTCAAAACCACGATCGCCAAGACCTTGCCGACAAACCAGGCGATGAGCGTGGTGCTCGCGTCGCAGACGGGCGGCAAACCAATCCAGGCGGATTATGTGCGCGTGCCGTCGTATGCCAGCACCGGCACCTTCGTTTCCTCCGTGCTGGACGCCGGTCAGACCGCCAACTGGGGCGCACTGAGCTACAACTCAACCGTCCCCACCGGCGCGGGTATCCTCGTCGAGGTCAGCACCGGCAACACCGCCACGCCCGATGGCACGTGGTCCGCGTGGAGCAGCGTCGCCAGCGGCTCGAACATCAGTGCGCCGGCTGCGCGGTACATCCGCTACCGCGTCACCTTCACCACGAGCGACGCGACCGTGACGCCCACCTTCAGCGACATCACCATCAGCTACACGTAACGTGTCTACCGCCTTCCCGTACAACCCCACGCTCCGCGCCGGCGCACCCGCCGGCGCGGTTGCTCGCGCAGTGACAGCGCCGGGATCGAATCTGGCGTTCAAGATCTTCATCCTGGTGAACGCGGCGCTGTTCGTCCGCCCGTCGGACCTGCTGGGCTCGGATCTGCCGATCTACAAGATGCTCATCGTGCTTTGCCTGGCGATGACGTTCACGCCGATTTATCGCGCGCTCTCGCTGAAGAACCTAAAGAGCTGGCCGATCTCGTTCTGCGTCGTGGGTCTTCTCCTGGCGGTCCTCTGCTCTCACCTGATCCGCTTCGACATCAAGTCAGCCCAGCAATACGGCATCGAATTCTTCCAGTTCGTGCTCTACTTCATGCTGCTCGTCGTGCTCGTCAGCACGCCGGCGCGCATGCACAAGTTCCTCATCGCGCTCAATATCTTCACACTGATCCTCAGCGCCATCGCCCTGGCCGATTACCTCGGCTACATCCACCTGAACACGATCGTGATGGCGGAGGAAACGCTCTCCACCGATGGCAAGTACATCGGCCCGGGACTGAAGCGCCTCGCCGCCACGGGCATCTTCGCCAACCCAAACGATCTCTCCCGCATCCTCGTCATCGGCATCACCATTTCGCTCTACGCGCTCATGGAAAAAGGCGGCAGCTCGATGCGGTTCCTCTGGGCCGTGCCTGCACTGATCTTCGCCTATGCACTGATGCTGACGTATTCCCGCGGCGGGATGCTTGCCCTCTTCGCCGGCCTGGGCGTGCTCTTCGCGTCGCGTTACGGCTGGCGGCGAACCATCGTCGCGTCCGTCATCCTCGTCCCCGCACTGCTCATGACCTTCGGCGGACGACAGACTGATTTCAACGCGAAAGAAGGAACCGGCCAGGAGCGCATCCGACTCTGGGCCGAGGGTTTCGAGCGCCTCCAGCACTCGCCTGTCTTCGGCATCGGCACCAACAAGCTCTCCGAAGAGATCGGACTCGTCGCCCACAACTCCTACGTGCAGGCCTACGTCGAGATGGGATTCTTCGGCGGCACCCTCTTCGTCGGCGCCTTCTTCCTCGCCATGTGGTGCGTCTACCGACTGGGCAAGATCCGTCCTGAAGCAATTGACCCTGAACTCTGGCGCCTGCGCCCCTACGTGCTCTCCATCGTTGCCGGCACTGTCGTTGGCATGCTCACCTCAACCCGCACGTACAACTTGCCGACGTACATGGTTCTCGGCCTCGCCGCCAGCTATGTGCGCCTCACCGCGGATCAGGTCCCCGGCGCGCGACTGAAGATCAACCGCAAGCTGCTCGGCCAGCTCTGCATGGTCAGCCTCGCCGTCTTCTTCACGACGTACATCTACATCCGCCTCTCTGTTCACTGGGAATGATCCCCCGCTGATGTTGTGCGTTGTCTCCCACCACAACCAACACACAACAGAAAAACCCACCCATCACCATGAAACGCGTTCCTGTCAGCGTCGTCATCCCCACCTACAACAGCGCAAGCTTCGTTGTCGAGGCGATCGAGTCCGTCCTCGCGCAGACGGTCGCGCCCGCGGAGATCATCGTCGTTGACGACGGATCGACCGACAACACCGCCGCCGTGCTCGAGCCTTACGCGAACCGCATTCGCTACATTTTCCAGGAAAACACGGGCGTTTCTGCTGCCCGCAATCGCGGCATCGAAGCCGCCAACGGCGACTTCATCGCCTTTCTCGACGCAGACGACATCTGGCACCCGCAGAAGCTCGAGTACCAGATGGACGTCTTCCACCGCATCCCCGCGCTCGGCCTGCTCGGAACCAGCGGCTTCGACGTGCCGGCCAAATCTCTGCCGAGCTACGACCGCATCCCCGACAACGCCTTCACCTTCATCAACTGGCGACAACTCGCCGTGAAGAACCATCTCTTCGCCTCGTCCGTAGTGGTCCGCTCGAGCATCCTCAGCATCGCCGGCGAATTCGACACCAGGATGCAGGGCCCCGAAGATCGCGACCTCTGGCTGCGCATCGCCGAGATCTCCACGGTGGTGAATCTCGGCCTTCCACTCACCGGCTACCGCGTCGTCCCCGGCTCCGTCAGTCAGCAGCCGCAGCGCTGCGAGCAGGGGATGTATCGCATCCTGCAAAAGCTCGAGCAGCGGCAAGCGTTCCGAGGCAATCCGCTGCTCCGCCGAAAGGCGCGCAGCTACATCCTCCATTCCTGCGCCTATCTCTACGGCGCCGCCGATCTGCAATCCGAAGCGCTGAAGCGAGCGATCAAGTCGATCGTCACCTACCCGCTCCCCTACCGCCTGCGCGAAGTCGACACGCTCCTCGAGCGCCCCAAGCGGCTCGCCGTGATTCTCCTCCGCATGCTCAAGCTAAAACCCCTGGATCCCAACACGCTGGCTCTTAAAAAGCGTCTTGCGGAACAAGCGGCTCACGCCCACGACCTGCTCAACGGCGATTTCAACCACCATGCCCATCCCAGCGCTTAAGGTTGCGCACGTCGCCCTCTCGCTCGATGTAGGGGGGCTTGAGCGCAATATCGTCAACCAAGTCCGCCAGGCGCCCGCGCTGGATCAGCAGATCTCCGTCATCTGCCTCGAGCGTCCCGGCACCCTCGCCCCCACCGCAGAATCCCTTGGCGCCACCATCCGCTGCACAGACAAGCGACCTGGCCTGCGATTGGACATTCTCCCCCGCCTCCGCAAGATCATCCGCCAGCTCAAACCCGACATCATCCACACGCACCAGATTGGCCCTCTCTTCTACACCCGCCTCGCCGCCACAGGCCTGCGCATCCCCATCGTCCACACGGAGCATGGCCGCGAGCCCTATGAGTCCGGCGCCAAATTCCGCGCCCTCTCCCGCTTCGCCGCCCGAAGCGCACGCATCTTCTACTGCCTCACCGAGGACATGAAAAAGCACGTCCTCGCTCACCGCATCACCAGCAGCGACAAAATTCGCGTCATCCACAACGGCATCGACTTCACCCCCTACACCACGCCCCACGACACCGCCGCCGTTCGGGCGCAGCTCAACATCCCCCACGACGCCGTCGTCATCGGCACCATCGGCCGCCTCAACGAGATCAAGCGCCAGGACGTGCTGCTCAAAGCCTTCGCGACCGTTCGCGCCACCATCCCCGGTGCGCACCTGCTCCTCGTCGGCGACGGGCCACTCAAGAGCGACCTCGAATCTCTCGCGCAGCAGCTCAACATCAAGCACCACATTCACTTCGCCGGCTACCAGTCCAACACCGCCCCGTACATGCAGGCGATGAACCTCTTCACCCTCACCAGCCGATCCGAGGGGATGCCCCAGTCGATCCTGGAAGCCTGCGTCGCCGGCATTCCCGTCATCGCATCAAACGTCGGCGGCATCCCGGAGGTCATCCGCCACAACCAGACCGGCCTGCTCTTCCCCGCCGGGGACGATCAAGCGCTGGCGCGAAACATCATCAACCTGCTGGAGAACCCAGTAGAAGCCTCTCGTCTCGCCACCGCAGCCAAAGCATACGTCGAATCCACCTTCGACATCCGCCGGATGGCTCGCGAATATCACCACCATTTTCTTGATCTTCTTGGACGCCCGCCTGTCGTGAGTTCCACTTCGCCCCTTCGAAACGCGGCCCATCTTGCCGATAATGCTCCCGTGAGCCTCACCTCCGGAGCATGATGTGACGCAGCACGCCGCCCAGAGCCCAACCAACATCGCCGCCAGCTCTGTCCCACTCTGCGTCGATCTCGACGGCACGCTCATTCGCACCGACATCCTCACCGAATCCATCCTCCTGCTCCTCAAGAAAAACCCGCTGGATCTCTTCCGCCTCCCAATCTGGCTCCTTTCCGGTAAAGCGAACCTGAAAAGCGAAGTCGCCCGCCGAACTGAAATTGACGTGACCACCCTCCCCTACAATGCCGACCTCCTCGCCCACCTCCGCGAGCTTCGCGCCGGCGGCACGCGCCTCGTCCTGGCCACCAGCGCCTTTGAAAGCATCGCACACCGCGTCGCGCAACACCTTGGCATCTTCGACGACGTCGTCGCCACCGACGATCAGCACAACCTCACCGGCCCAGGCAAGACTGCCGCCCTCGTCCAGAAGTTCGGCGAAAAAGGCTTCGACTATGCCGGCAACGAAGCCGTCGATCTCGACGTCTGGAAGCATGCCAGACGCGCCCTGGTCGTCGGCCCCTCGTCGCTCGCCGAGCGCGCAAGCAAACACGCTCCCGTCGACCGCGTCCTTCCCGCCCCGAAGCTCACCGGAAGCGTTCTCGCCCGAACGCTTCGCATCCACCAGTGGAGCAAGAACCTCCTGCTCTTCGTCCCGCTGATCACCGGCCACCAGCTCACGAGCAAGCTTCACCTCACCCACGCGATCGTCGGCTTCGCCGCCTTCTGTCTCACGGCATCCGCCGTCTACATCACCAACGACCTGCTCGACATCCCCGTCGACCGCCGCACGCCCGGCAAAAAGAATCGCCCCCTCGCCGCCGGTAATCTCTCGATCAAGCTGGCGATGATCCTGGCGCTGCTCTGCGTGATCAGCGCCGCCGCCGCCGCTTCGCTCCTGCCCCACGTCTTCGCCCTGGTGCTCGTCGCCTATTTCGCGCTGTCGCTCTCCTACTCGATCTACTTCAAGCGCAAGCTCCTCCTCGACGTCTACTTCCTCGGCGGCCTGTACACCATTCGCGTCATCGCCGGCTCCGCCGCCACGCTCATCCGCCCCTCCGCCTGGCTGCTGGCGTTTGCCATGTTCCTCTTCTTCTCGCTGGCGCTGGTGAAGCGCTTCGCCGAGCTCCAGAAAAACGCCGAGACTCAAATCTCCGACGCCCACGGCCGCAACTATCGCGTCTCCGATCAATTTGCCATCGCGGGCCTGGGCACCTCCTCCGGCTTCCTCTCCGTCCTTGTCCTCGCCCTCTACATCAACAGCGCCGAGGTGCTGAAGCTCTACCACACGCCCGACGTCCTCTGGCTCCTCTGCCCCCTCTTCATGTACTGGATCAGCCGCGTCTGGCTCATCGCCTTCCGCGGCGCCATGAACATCGACCCCGTCCTCTTCGCCCTGCGCGACAAGGTCTCCTACCTCACCGGCCTCTGCGCCGCCATCGTCATCCTCGCCGCCCGCATCGACTGGAACATCCTGCGATAACGACCGTCGCATGGGCATTTGGGCCCAGCGTCTTCTCCCTCTCTACCCCATGCAATTCGCCGTCACCGTCCAACTCACTCCTCACCCCAGCCTCTGGTCGGAGTGCTACCTTTACGCGGGCGCCTGCGCCCTCGCGCATGCGGGTCACATCGCGCTCCAGTTCCGCACCGAGGCCCACGCCGGCTCGCCCAACCTCGTCCTCCTCGACGTCACCGCCGTTTCGACCGGCCAGCGCAAGTGCCTCGCCTTCGACCTCTACGACCGCGCGGATCTCTTCAACCCGTACCTGCTCGAGCGCGCGGACATCTACTACAAGCGCAGCTACCACCAGCCGCTCGTCATCGCCGGCGCGAAGGAGCATCACGAAAAAGTCCACCCCTTCGGCCTGCCGTTCCCCTGCCATCTCGCCGGCTCCAAGCGCAAGCTCTTCCGCCGGCTGATCCTTCCCTACATCAGCCACTTCATCGACACCCCCGGCCACTCCACCGGCCGGATGCGCGATGATTACCAGATCCTCCGCCAGTTCCTCGCAAGCCCGTCGCTCGAGCATTTCGTCGAGTTCCCTACCACGCCCAAGGATCCGGTCATCGCATTCCAGACACGCCTCTGGGAACCTACTGACACCACCGATGACGCAGACGCCGTCAACAACGAGCGGGTCGGGGTCGTTCGCGCGCTCAAGAAAGAATTCGGCTCGCGCTTCCACGGCGGCGTCGTCCCCACCGCCTACGCCCGCGCCAACTTCCCCGACGCCCTCACCCCCGGCGAATGCAAGCGCTCCGTCTACATCGCCCAGGCCAAGCGCTCCCTCATCGGCGTCTACACCCGTGGCCTGCACCATTCCATCGCCTACAAGTTTCCCGAATACCTCGCTGCCTCTCAGTGCATCGTCAGCACGCCGCTGCGCAACCAGCTCGCCGCCCCGCTCGATCCGGACGTTCACTACCTGCCCTTTGGATCGAGTGACGACTGCGTCGCCCAGTGCGTCCGTGTCCTCGAAAATCGCGAGCTCGCATCCAACATGCGCCAAGCCAACCACACCTACTTCCTGAACCACGTCCACCCCGCCCCCGTCCTGAGCCACGCGATTAAGGAAGCGTTCTCCCCCGCCCCCAGCGTGCTCCCCATGGTGGCGACTCAAAAGTAACAACGATTTAAGGTCCCCAGTCCAAACCGATGTGCGGCTTCGCCGGTATCTTCGACCTCGCCCGCTCGACTCCCCACGAGTCGCTGCTCGACTGCGTCACCCGCATGGCCAGCACCCTGCGCCACCGCGGCCCCAACGACTTCGGCTCCTTCGTCGACGCCGAACGGGGAATCGCCCTCGGCTTCCGCCGCCTCTCCATCATCGACCTCTCCCCGGAAGGTCATCAACCGATGACCGACCCCACCGGCCGATACACCATCTGCTTCAACGGGGAAATCTACAACGCGCCGCGCCTCATCAGAGAACTCCAGCAGGATTGGTCGGACATGCCCCCGCTCCGCGGCCACTCCGACACCGAGATCCTCCTGCGCCTCATCGCCCGCCAGGGCATCAGTCAAGCGCTGCAAAAGTGTATCGGCATGTTCGCCATCGCCCTCTGGGACCGCCGCGAGCAATCCCTCACCCTCGCCCGCGACCGCATCGGCGAAAAGCCGCTCTATTACGGCTTCCAGAACAACACCCTCCTCTTCGGCTCGGAACTCAAAGCCCTCCGCGCCCACCCGTCCTTTAACGCCTCGATCGATCGCGACGCCCTGGCCACTTTCCTCCGCTACGGCTACATCCGCGCCCCAAAATCCATCTACGAAAACATCTTCAAACTCCCCCCCGCCACAACCATCACCTTCTCGCGCGACGCGACCCGCGCCCCAGAACCACACCCCTACTGGTGCCCCCTTCAACCTCAAATCTCTGGCGGTCCAACGACAAGCGACGCAGACGCCATCGCGCAACTCGACACCCTTCTTCGCGACGCCGTCTCCATGCAGATGGTCGCTGACGTTCCCCTGGGCGCCTTCCTCTCCGGCGGCGTCGACAGCTCCACCATCGTTGCCCTCATGCAGGCGCAGTCGACGCGCCCGGTGAAGACCTTCACCATCGGCTTCAACGAAAAGTCCCACAACGAAGCCGAATACGCCCGCGCCGTCGCCAATCACCTCAAGACCGAGCACACCGATTTTTACGTCACCCCAAGCCAGGCGATGAACGTCATCCCGAGCCTCCCCACGCTCTACGATGAACCCTTCGCCGACTCTTCGCAGATCCCCACCTTCCTCGTCTCCCAACTCGCCGCGCAGCACGTCACCGTCAGCCTCTCCGGCGACGGCGGCGACGAACTCTTCGCCGGCTACCAGTGGTACCGCACCACCGCTAACATCTGGAACAAAATCGGCGCGATCCCCCGACCGATAAAGAAACTCTCCGCCGCCGCGCTGACGTCAATGTCGCCATCCAGTTGGGACAAGCTCCTCGCGCCGCTGCCGACCAATCTCAAAGGCCGAGCCAACGGCGACCGCCTTCACAAGCTCGCCCATATCGTCCGCAGCGCCACCAGCCCCGAGTCGATCTACGAAAACCTCATCGCCAAGTGGAATGGCGACGAATCGCTTGTGCACGGAACCACCGGGTGTCACCCTTTTCTACCTGCGAATGACGCACTTTCAGCCGCGCCGCAAGCGATCGATCGACTGACCCACCTCGACCTGCTCACCTACCTCCCCGACAACATTCTCTGCAAAGTCGACCGAGCGAGCATGGGCGTGAGCCTCGAATCCCGAGCCCCTCTCCTCGACCACCGGGTTGTCGAACTCGCCTTGCGCACGCCCCTGAATCAAAAGCTCCGCGATGAAACCCCCAAGTGGCTCCTCAAACAGGTCCTCTACCAATACGTCCCCCAACACCTCATCGACCGCCCCAAGATGGGCTTCTGCGTCCCCATCGCCGAATGGCTGCGAGGTGGATTGAAGGACTGGGCGCAAGATCTGATCGCGCCTCATCGCCTCGAGCGCGAGGGATACCTCTCCTCCGCGCCCGTTCAACAGAAGTGGAACGAACACCAGAGCGGAACGCGCAACTGGGAACACCACCTCTGGCACGTCCTCATGTTTCAATCCTGGGTAGCTTCCCAGTAGCTGCGTAGCATGGGCGTCTCGCCCATGCATCTTCACCATGCGTATTCTCACCGTCACCAACCTTTATCCCAACCCCTACCAGCCCACGCGCGCCACGTTCAACCGCGAACAACTCCGCGCGCTCCACCAGCAGCATCCCGTTCGCGTCATCTCCCCCATCGCCTGGACCGACGAACTCCCTGCGCGCCTGAAGGTCGGCAACAAGCTCCCCCACAACCGCCGCACCCACCTCGACGACATCACCGTCGCCCACCCGCACTACTGGTACACCCCCAAACTCTTTCGCTCCCAATACGGCCGCTTCTACAAACACTCCATCACGCGCGCGTTCGAAGAAGCCATTAATGAATTCCACCCCGACATCGTCCTCGCCCCCTGGGCCTATCCCGACGGCTACGCCGCCGTCAAACTCGCCCACCAGCACAACCTCCCCTGCGTCATCAAGGTCCACGGCTGCGACCTCCTCGTTCAGGGAAAAGGCCTCAAACACTACCCCGGCCGATACAAGCCCACGGTCGAAGCGATCGGTGAAGCCGACGCCATCGTCGGCGTCTCTCAACATCTCGCCGACACCGCGATCGAGCTGGGCGTCGAGCCCGAGCGCATCCGCGTCGTCTATGACGGCGTTGACGACAACCACTTCCACCCCGGCTCGCAAACCGACGCGCGCCGAGGCCTGGACCTCGACCCCGAAACACCCGTCATCCTATTCGTCGGCCAGCTCGTCAACGTCAAAGGGATCGACACCCTCATCAGCGCCTGCGCCATCCTCGCCCAGCGCCACGTCGAGTTCCGCACGCTCCTTATCGGCGAAGGCCCGCTCCGCGAGCAGCTCCAGAACCAGATCAACGCGCTCCACCTGCAAGACCGCGTGAAGCTCATCGGCGGAAAGCCGCACCACCAGCTCCCCCACTACTTCCGCGCCGCGACAACGTTCGTTCTCCCCAGTCACTCCGAAGGCGTCCCCTGCGTGCTCCTCGAATCCGCAGCCTGCGGCACACCCTTCGTCGCCTCGCGCGTCGGCGGCATCCCTGAAATCGCCCACCTCGTCGAATCGCGACTCGTCCCCCCCAGGAGCCCCGAGCAGCTTGCCGCCGCGATCCACGAGATCATCATCTACCGCGCCGCTAACCCGAAAGTCGCGCAAGCCACCATCCGCACCCACACCGACGCCGCCGCCGAAATCGCCACCCTCTTCGAAGAGCTCCTGGGCTCCTCCGATCCCACAAAACCTCTGGACGACCGCCCCCGCATCCGCCCCAAACTAATGACGTAACTCGCGTGGCATGGGCGTCCCGCCCATGCGCCTGTTTTGATTTCATTCATGACCGCCGTACTAGACGAATCTTCCGTGACGACGCCGCAATCCGACATCCTCACCGGCAGAGACATGCTCTGCTTCAGCCACGACTGGTCCGGCGATCCCCTCTCTAAAACCCACCTGATGCGCCTCCTCTCCAAACACAACCGCATCCTCTGGGTCAACTCCATCGGCTACCGCACGCCCACGCTCGCCAAGCGGGACATCAAGCGCATCTTCAAAAAGCTTGGCGCCTTCATGCAGCCCATCACCGAGCCCGAACCCAACATCTTCGTGCTCAACCCGCTGGCCATCCCCGCCTTCTCCAAGCGCATCCAATCCTTCAACCGCGCCTTCCTCAAGTTCCAGATCCGCCGCGCGATGAAGAAGCTGAAAATGAAGAACCCCGTCAACTGGATCTTCAACCCCGCCGCCGCCATCATCGCCGGTCAACTCAACGAGTCGCTCCTCATCTACTACTGCGTCGATGAATACTCCGCGTTCACCGGCGTTCCCTCCCAAACCCTGGCGCAGATGGAGCGCACACTCCTCGAAAAAGCCGACGCCGTCGTCGTCAGCGCCGAGAAACTGTGCGAGTCCAAGAAGCACCTCCGCCCCGACATCAAGATCGTCCGTCACGGCGTCGACTTCGATCACTTCGCCAAAACCCTCTCCCCCTCCACGCCGATCCACCCCGACGTCGCCAACCTGAAAAAACCCATCATCGGCTACTTCGGCCTCATCGCCGAAGACTGGGTGGATGTTCCCCTCATGGAGAAAGTCGCCCAGCGCTTCCCCCAGGCCAGCATCGTCATGCTCGGCAAATGCACCATGGACGTCAGCAGCCTGACCAAGTACCCCAACGTCCACCTCCTCGGCCGAAAACCCTACGCCGACCTCCCCCAATACTGCAAGGCCTTCGACGTCGCCCTCATCCCCTTCCCCATCAGCGAAGTCACGTTAAATGCAAACCCATTAAAAGCACGCGAATACCTTGCCGCCGGCCTCCCCACCGTCAGCACCAGGATCCCCGAAGTCCAAGTCCTCGGCGACAAATGCCTCATCGGCCAGGACCACGAAGACTTCTGCAACAAGATTGCCGAAGCTCTCGAACAACCCGGCCCCTCGAGAGAAAGATCTGAATCGATCCGCCCAGAATCCTGGTCCGCCCGCCTGGATGAAGTGAAGCAGCACATCGCAGCCACCGCAGCACATTGACTCTTCTTCCCCCTCTCCCGGTACTCCGGGAGAGGGCAGGGTGAGGGCCCTTCTCGTCCACCAGGTGCGCTCGATTTGACCAACAACCTACCCCCTCTCCCGTACTCGGGAGAGGGCGGGGGTGAGGGTCTGCCTCTTCCACTGCCTCTTCGTCTTCTTCCCCCTCTCCCGGTACTCCGGCACAGGTCAGGGTGAGGGCTCTTCGCCCCCATACAAAAAATGTCGTCCTTCTCAATTATCCTCTTCTGGTCCCTCGTCACGACGGTAGCCTACACCTACGTCCTCTACCCCCTCATCATCGCCCTCCTCGCGCGCCGATTTTCCAAACCCATCCACCGCGCCCCCCACAACCAGCCCATCTCCATCATCATCGCCGCCTACAACGAAGAAGCTCACCTCGAGCGCCGCATCGCCGAGCTCCTCCACCTCTGTGAAATCTCAAATCTGAAATCCGAAATCCTCATCGCCTCGGACGGCTCCACCGATCGCACCAACGCCATCGCCCTCTCCTTCAAAGATCAAAACGTGCACCTCATCCCCCTCCCCACCAACCAGGGCAAATCCGCCGCCCTCTCCCAGGCCGCGCTTCGCGCCCGCCACGACATCCTCCTCTTCGCCGACGCCCGCCAGCGCTGGGACGAAGACACCATCCCGACGCTCCTCGAGAACTTCGCCGACGACGAAGTCGGCGCCGTCTCCGGCGACCTCGTCCTCGAAACACAATCCGGAACCGTCGCCGGCGTGGGCCTCTACTGGAAGTTCGAAAAGTGGCTCCGCCGCCGCGAGTCCGATCTCTACTCCATGGTCTCCGTCTCCGGCTCCATCGCCGCCGTCCGCCGCGAGCTTTTCATCCCCATCCCCAAAGGCTGCCTGCTCGACGACGTCTACTGGCCGCTCAACGTCGCCATGCAAAATTACCGCGTCATCCACGACGACCGCGCCAAGGCCTACGATCGCCTCCCTGAAAAAACACGCGATGAATTCAAACGCAAAGTCCGCACGCTCTCCGGCAACTTTCAGCTCCTCAAGCTCCTGCCTCGCTCCCTCAGCCCCCTGCACAACCCAGTCTGGATCCAGTTCCTCTCCCACAAGATCCTCCGCCTTGTCGTTCCCTGGGCCCTGCTCGCACTCCTGGCGCTCAGCTGCATTCTCGAGCACCCCATCTACCGTCTCGCCTTCTTCGCCCAGCTCGCCTTCTACGTCATCGCCATCGTCGGCCTCAGTCGCTTCGCATCCACCCGCATCAAGCTCGCCTCCGCCGCCGCCAGCTTCCTCGTCCTCAACACCGCCGCCGCCGTCGCCCTCTACACCTACCTCACCGGCCGCGCAACCCGCTCCTGGAAAAAAGTGACCTACACCGCCTCCTAACTCAAATCCGAAACTCGAATCGAAATCCAAAACAATCTCAAACCACCAAAACCTCAAACG
>DASVUC010000216.1:0-13939 GCA_036387255.1 Tepidisphaeraceae bacterium
TCCCCTTCCCTTTGACCCGCAACGACATCGAGCGCGGCCAACAACTCTTCACCATCTACTGCTCCGTCTGTCACGGCGCTCTTGGTGACGGCAACGGCATGATCCCCCAGCGGGGCTTCACCCACCCGCCGTCGTTCTATCTCCCGCGCCTCCGCCAAGCCAATCCCGGCCACTTCTACGACGTCATCACCAACGGCTACGGCGCCATGTACAGCTACAACGACCGAATTTCCCCCGATGACCGTTGGCGAATCACGGGCTACGTTCGCGCCCTGCAACTCAGCAACCCAAATGACACAGGAGCCACCGAAACCCCACCCACGCAAAGACAATGAACAGATGAGTTACGCCCCAAGCGTGGCATGGGCGTCTCGCCCATGCGCATTGAAGCGGCATGGACAAGACGTCCATGCCACGCAAAGATGATGACTGAACCGCACAACCAACTTCCCAAAGAACTCAGTGACGTCCAGCGCTTCGCGCTCCTCGTCAGCGCGGGAGGATTCCTCATCTGCCTCTTCGGCTTTCTCTTCTCCCGCCAGGACTTCTTCACCTCTTACCTCTACGCCTGGCTCTTCTTCCTCGGCATCTCTCTCGGCTCTCTCGCGCTGGTCATGCTCCATCACCTCACCGGCGGCAACTGGGGCCGGCCGATCCGTGGCATCTTGGAATCCGCGATGGCCCTCGTTCCCCTCCTGGCTATCCTCTTCCTCCCCCTCCTCCTCGGGCTGCACCACCTCTACGAATGGGCCGACCCCGACCGCGTCGCCGGCAGCGAAATCCTCCAGCACAAGCACGCCTACCTGAACATCCCTTTTTTCATCATTCGCGCCCTCATCTACTTCAGCGCCTGGAGTGGTCTCGCCATCTACATGTTTCGAGCAGGTTCGCGCTTCCAAGAGGCCCCTTCTCCCTCTCTCGCCGCGCAGATGCGTTCCATCAGCGCCCCCGGCATCCTCTTCTACGGCATCTCCATGAGCTTCGCGACCGTCGATTGGGTGATGTCCCGCGAAACCCACTGGTACACCACCATCCTCGGCTTCATCTTCCTCTGCGGCCAGGCCCTCGCCGCCATCGCCTTCGCGATCATCATCCTCCGCATCATCATTGACCTCCCGCCCATCCCCGAGCACGTTAACTCCCGCGTCCTCATCGACCTCGGCAACCTGCTCATGACGCTCGTCATCCTCTGGTCCTACATGAGCTTCGCGCAGTTCCTCGTGCAGTGGAGCGGCAACATGCGCCACGAGGTCACCTGGTATCTCCGCCGCGGCATCACCTGGGGCAACGGCTGGCGCGTCATCGGCATCCTGCTCATCGTCTTCCACTTCTTCATCCCCTTCGTCCTGCTCCTGTTCCGCTACAACAAGCGGCACTTCAACATCCTCACCGCCATCGCATCGCTCGTCCTGATCATGCGCGTGGTGGATCTGTACTGGACCGTCGCCCCGTCATCGCTTCAGCCCGACCGGGGCTTCTATCTTTCCTGGATCACGCCCTTCCCGCTGCTGGCGATCGGCGGGATCTGGCTGTTTTGTTTCATCGTACTGCTGCGCCGCCGGCCGCTCGTCAGCCGGCTCGAAGGTGAACCCGAGCCCATTCTGAGCCATGGAGCAAGCGCAACCCCAACCGCTTAATCCCGAAGTGGATTACGAGCGCAGCACGATCAGCACGCGTCTGATCGTCTACTTCGCCGTCGGCTTCGTGCTCTTTGCCATCGTGGGCCACATTGGTTTGTGGTTCGCCTGGCACTGGCTCGACCAGCACGCCACCGCGCCCAGCGCCGTGACCAGCAGCACGATGCCGCAGACCATCATCACGCCGATGCCCCGCCTCCAGCCCTCACCGGGCAACGACTCCACGCCCTGGCAGGATCTTCGCGCGATGCAGGAGCGCGAAACCGCCGAATTCAAACGCCGCGGCTGGATCAACGAAAACACCGGCCAAGTTGCGATCCCCGACCAGATCATCCAGCAAGTCGCGCAACTCAGCGCCACCACCCAACCCGCGGGAGGCGCCCGATGAAACGCCTTCTGCTCCTGCTCGTGACCCTCTCCCTCCTCAGCTTCGGCGGCTGGAGCAGCGATCAGCTTGCGCCTCCCGCCGCCGGCGCACCAGCCATGCTCAAAGACGTCGGCATCGACGCCAGGCCCGGCGAGTCCCTGCCGCTGGACCTGGTCTTCCGCGACGAAACCGGCAAAGACGTCCGCCTCGGCGAGTACTTCCACCAGCGCCCTGTCATCCTCACGCTCGTCTACTACAAGTGCCCCATGCTCTGCACGCTCGTGCTCAATGAGCTCACGCGCACCATGAACGTCATGAGCGAAAGCGCCGGCAAAGACTTCGACGTCGTCACCGTCAGCTTTGATCCGAAAGAAACCGCCGAGCTCGCGACGGCCAAGAAAACCGAATACCTCCGCACCTACCGCCGCCCCACCGCCGCCGCCGGCTGGCACTTCCTCACTGGCGACGAGACCCAGATCCGCGCTCTCACGCAAGCCGTCGGCTTCCGCTACACCTTCGATACGAAAACCCAGCAGTACGTTCACGCCAGCGGCGTCGTGGTCGTCACACCCGACGGAAAGCTCGGCCGCTACTTCTACGGCGTCCAGTACGCCGCCAACGACCTCCGCCTCGCCCTCATCGACGCCAGGAGTGGCAAGTCCTCCTCCCCCGTCGGCAAAGTTCTCTACTACTGCTTCCAATACGACCCCACCACAGGCAAGTACAGCCTCGCCGTCATGCGCCTGGTGCAGTTCGGCTTCGTCTGCACCGTCGCCTGCCTGACCATCTTCACGATCGTCTCCATCCGCCGCAGCGGAAGACGATTGACCTCTCCCCGTGGCACGGGTTTTCAACACGTGCGCTTATCGCAGCATGGGTTGCAAACCCATGCCACGGAAAGGGGCTCCCCATGAACGAAACCTTCCGCCTCTTCCCGCGCAGCGCCTCGACCTTCGCCCCCAAGGTTGACGCCGTCTACTTCTTCCAGATCGCTGTCGCCGCCTTCTTCACACTGCTCATCCTCACGCTCGTCATCTACTTCTCCCTGCGCTACAGCCGCAAGCGCAACCCGCATCCCGAGCCGGTGAAGACCAGCTACAAGACCGAGATCGGCTTCATCGTCGCCCTCCTCTCGCTGACGATGGTCATGTGCGCCTGGGGCACGCGCATCTACGTCGAGCAGTACACCGTCCCCGCCGGCGCCATGGAAATCCACGTCATCGGCAAGCAGTGGATGTGGAAGACCCAGCACCCCGAGGGCCAGCGCGAAATTAACTCGCTGCACATTCCCGCCGGCCGGCCCATTCGTCTCGTCATGGCTTCCCAGGACGTCATCCACTCCTTCTACATCCCCGCCTTCCGCATCAAGCGCGATGTCGTCCCCGGCCGCTACAACGAGATGTGGTTCCAAGCCACCAGCCCCGGCCAGTACCACCTCTTCTGCGCCGAATACTGCGGCTCACACCACTCCGCCATGATTGGCTCCATCACCGTCATGGAACCCGGCGCCTACCAGCAATGGCTCGCCGGCACCCCCGCCGACGAACCTCCCATTCGCGCCGGCGAAAAACTCTTCACGCAATTCGCCTGCAACACCTGCCACGGACAGCGCGCCCCAACGCTCGCCGGGCTCTATGGGCGCAAGGTCACCCTCACCACCGGCGAAACCCTCACCGCCAACGACAGCTACATCCGTGAGTCGATCCTCAATCCCAGTGCGCACATCGTTGCTGGTTACCCCCCGATCATGCCCACTTACCAGGGCCAGATCTCGGAAGAACAACTCCTCAACCTCATGGCCTACATCAAAACCTTAAAGGACGCATCCACCCAACCCACACAATGACTGAACGTGGCATGGGCGTCTCGCCCATGCGACTGCCATTGCACGGGCGAGACGCCCATGCCACGCAGGAAAACAATGACCAGCATCCCTTACATCCCCGCCATCGACAAAGAAGAGACGTACCTCAACGCCGGCTACAAGGTGCGAACTTGGCTCCTCACGCGCGATCACAAGCGCATCGCCATCCTCTACATGCTGGGCATTACCTTCTTCTTCGTCATCGGAGGCATCGCCGCAACCCTGATGCGCCTTGAGCTGGCCACGCCCCGTGCAGACCTGTTCCAGCCGGATATGTACAACCGGCTGTTCACGATGCACGGCATCATGATGGTCTTCTTCTTCCTCATCCCCTCCATCCCCGCCGTGCTCGGGAACTTTCTCATCCCCATCATGATCGGCGCGCGCGACATGGCCTTCCCGCGCATCAACCTGTTCAGCTGGTATCTCTTCATGATCGGCGGCGCGATCACCTTCTTCGCACTGCTCGTCGGCGGCGTCGACACCGGCTGGACCTTCTACACCCCCTTCTCCAGCGTCTACTCCGACACCTGGGTCACCCTCACCATCGTCGGCATCTTCATCAACGGCTTCTCCTCCATCCTCACGGGCCTCAACATCATCGTCACCGTCAACACGATGCGGGCGCCCGGGATGTACTGGTTCCGCATGCCCCTGTTCGTCTGGTCCCTCTACGCCACCGCATTGATCCAGGTCCTGGCCACCCCCGTCATCGCCATTACACTGCTGCTCGTCGCCGTCGAGCGCGTCACCCGCATCGGCATCTTCAACCCCGCCCTCGGAGGCGATCCCGTCCTCTTCCAGCACATGTTCTGGTTCTACTCCCACCCCGCCGTCTACATCATGATCCTCCCCAGCTTCGGCGTCATCAGCGAGATCATCCCCTGCTTCGCCCACAAGCGCATCTTCGGCTACGAATTTGTCGCTTTCTCCAGCTTCGCCATCGCCGTCATCGGATTCCTCACCTGGGCCCACCACATGTTCGTCGCCGGCATCTCCATCTACGCCGGCATCACCTTCTCGTTCCTCACCTTCCTCGTGGCCATCCCCAGCGCCATCAAGGCCTTCAGTTGGACCCTCACGCTTTACAAGGGATCCGTCGACCTCAAGACCCCCATGCTCTACGCCACCGGATTCCTCGGCCTCTTCGTCATCGGCGGCCTCACCGGCCTTTTCGTCGCCACGCTCGGCATCGACGTCCACGTCCACGACACCTACTTCGTCGTCGCCCACTTCCACTACATCATGGTCGGCGGCGCCGTCATGGGCTACCTCGGCGGCATCCACTTCTGGTGGCCCAAGATCACCGGCAAGATGTACCCCGAATGGTGGGGACGCTTCAGCGCCTTCACCATCTTCATGGGCTTCAACCTCACCTTCTTCCCGCAGTTCATCCTCGGCTACCTCGGCATGCCGCGGCGGTATGCTTCGTATCCCGAAGAGTTCCAGGTGCTCAACGTCCTCTCCAGCGCCGGCGCATCCATCCTCGCCGTCGGGTATGCACTGCCCCTCGCGTATCTCCTGTGGACATTGAAGTGGGGAAAAGATGCGCCCCAAAACCCATTCCATGCGTCCGGCTTAGAGTGGAAGACCTCATCTCCCCCACCGCCCGAAAATTTCGAACAGCAACCCATCGTCGAAGACGGAGCCTACGCGTACGAAAAAATCCCGCTGCCGCCGCGATAGGAACTGCGCCCCCTTGCGCCAGGAGTGACATCATGCCACGCCGCAATGCCAGATCCCGAACGCATCAGCGTCATGCTGAGGTACTCCGAAGCATCTGGCACCGTACGCCAAACCACGCAGATCCTTGGGAGTACCTCAGGATGACATTCGCAGCGACTCTCGTGCGGACTGGGGGTTACCCTTGAATCCATATACCGCCCATCTTCAGCACCACTTCCGCGACCTCGAACAGCAGCGCGAAGCCTCCACCCTCGGCATGTGGACCTTCCTCGCCACCGAAGTCCTCTTCTTCGGCGGCCTGTTCCTCGGCTACTCCGTCTACCGCGTCGGTTACCCCGACGCCTGGACTGAAGGCTCACACCACCTCAAGGAATGGGCCGGCGCCATCAACACCGGCGTGCTCCTGTGCAGCAGCCTGACGATGGCCCTCGCCGTCCGCTGCGCTGCGCTCCGCATGACCCGGCAAACAACCTGGTTCCTGCTCGGCACCATCGCCCTGGGCTTCGTCTTCCTCGGCATCAAAGCCATCGAATACACCCTCGAATGGCGCGAAGGCCTCGTCCCCCATTTCAAGTTCGACATGAATCGCTACGCCGCCAACCCCGCCCTCGGCAATCGCGTGCAGCTGTTCATGAGCTTCTACTTCATCATGACCGCGCTCCACGCCACCCACATGATCGTCGGCATCGGCCTCGTAAGCTGGGTGGCGTATCACGCTTGGAAAGGAAGGTACACAGACAACCCTACCTGGGTTGAAATGACAGGCCTCTACTGGCACTTCGTCGACATCGTCTGGATCTTCCTCTTCCCCCTTCTCTACCTGATCCGTTGATCTTCGTGGCACGGGTTTGTAAACCCGTGCTTCGTCCAAACCACGGGCTGGAAACCCGTGCCACAAACCATGGCCCACCACATCCCCACCATCCGCACCTACCTGATCGTCTTCGCGACGCTCATGATCCTGCTCCTTCTCACCGTGCTCGCCGGCCATTTGCACATGGGCCGCTTCAACCACGCCGTCGCCCTCACCATCGCCGTAGGCAAGGCCGTCGTCGTGCTCCTCTACTTCATGCACTTGCGATGGAGCAGCAAGCAAACGTGGATCTTCGCCTCAGCCGCCTTCTTCTGGTTCGGCATCCTCATGACCCTCACCTTCAGCGACTACCTAACCCGAGGCAACCGCCCCACCCAATCCATCATCTCCCCCGCCGTCGTTCCGCAAGGCCAGCAATCTGAAGCTGTCTCTCAATCGAAGACACCCTGAGCTGGTCAGGCGGGAACCCGATCTCGACCTATTTCGCCGGCTCCTCCTGCTGCACGCGCAGCAGCTTCGACGGGTCCATCCCCCGTTCCCTCAGTTCCACATGCGATAACACCAGGTTCGTCTGCGCAAAGTCCGATCCGCCCGCGCACCGCTTGAGATACTCGAGCCCCGTGTCCTTCTCCCCGAAGCGCTCCAGATAACGCCCCGCGAAGTAGCATGCATTACAGGCATCCTGCTCCGGCAATCCCCCAAGTGCCGCTTCCACATCCGCCTTGGTCATCTTTCCCGTTCCCGCAAAAGCAGCCTTCGCCAACTTCGCGATGGTCACCATCTCGGTGCGTACGCGGTCATTGACCACATGCTGGCCCCCGCGCTCGATGACGGCCGTCAGCACCGCGTCGCGCTTGGCCACATCCTTCTGGTCGTCGTAGATCAATGCCGCATGCAGCCCCGCGTACGCATCCCCAAACAGTTCGACAGACTTCTCCAGATATTTCAGCGCCGATTCGTAATCTTTCCGAACCAGGAAGAACGTCCCCAGCGAAGCCAGCGTCTCCCGATCCTCTCGCTCGCGACGTGCTTCAAGCGAATCCTCCACCGCCTGGAGCGCCTTCTCGGCGTCGCCATGCCCGGTGCGCACGCACCACAAGTACCAATCCTCCGGCTCGTGGTACCACTGCGCCTGCTCCGAGACAAACGCCTCGGCCTTCTCCCACTCGCCTACGCACTCGTGCGCCTGCGCCGCCCACTGCATCGCCCAGGCGGCTTTCGTTTCGGCCGCTTCATCGGCGTAGGGTACTGCTTCAACAAACTTCCCCTGCTCCCACAAACCCTGTGCAATCTGAACCCGCACCCGCGCATGGTCAAGCGACGGCTCGCCCTGTTTCAGGAAATCCTCCAGGGTCGACAGCCACTCATCCATCTTCCCCTCGCTTTTGTACAACTCCGCCAGCTTCCCATAACCCTCCAGGTCCTGCGCGATCTCGATGTAGTGCTTGAACGACCGCTTCGCCGCATCCAATTGCTTCAGCTCCGTGTACTTGAGTGCCAGCGCAAACGCGATCGCCGGATGATTCTCCTGGCGCTCCTCCACTTGCTTCACCAGCGGCTGCGCCGCCGCCCAGTTGTCCTTGATCATGAGCGCCAGCAGAGTCGGCGCGCGCGGGCTGATCAGACCCAGCGCGATCGCCGAGTTTCTGAACTCATCCCGCTCCCGATGCTCCGAGCAGCGATCCATCACCCATTCGGGGTCCCCCGATATCGCGTCACTGTGGGCCATCGGTACGAACCACGGCTCCAGCGGCGGCAGCCCGCTCTCAACGCCGTGCTCATACATCAACACGGCCAGCGGCTCGCTCATGTAATTTGCGTCGGCGAGATCCGGCTTGCCGAGCGCTTCGCGAATCGCCTCCTTGGGCGCCGCATTCCCTAGTTTGCACACGTCGATATAGCTCTTGTACGGATGATCCTTCACAAGCTCAGACACCGACTGCGCATACTCCGCCGGATCCTCATCCCACCGCTCCCGCATCGCCCGCGCCCGCCGTGCTACCTGCGTGAACACCTCCTGCTTCACCAGCCAGCCCAGCACCCCCCACGAGGGCTCAATCCTGTCCTTGCCGCCTTCCGCGATCATCGCATCAAGGATCTTCTGTCGCGATTCCGAATTCGTGTCGAAGTCCGCATTCCCGTCGATGGCATCAACGATTGCCGCGTCCAGATCCGGCAGATTCCGCAGATGATTCGCCATCATCTGGCCCAGAACCTGCGGCTCCTCCTCAATCAAGTTGCGGAGCAGAGTAGCGCCCGCATTTTCACACTGAATGTCGATCACGCGCAGGCATTCCGGATTAGCCTCCACCGCAATCCCCGCCAGCCTTCTCACCGCTCCCCTGCTCCCACAGTGCTCCACCGTCAACAGCGCCAGGAAGCTCGCCAGCGGTGCCTGCTCCACATTTGAAGCACTCAGCTCCATCAGCTTTCCAGTGTCGTAGTTGCAGTAGGCGGTAATCAGCGGGACCCAGGTCGGCATGTTCTCATTCGACAGCTTTTCCGCGGCTCCCAAATCCTTCGCCGCCGCCCCCTGGATGCCCACCAGCGCCCGCGCATAGGCCCGATGCCAAAGCGCGTTCGCCGACCTCGGATTCGCCGCCACCAACCGCTCCGCATACAGCAGCGACCGCGCCTTCAGCGCCTTATGCTCGCTGGTCCAGTGGTAATTCGTCAGCTGCCCCAGGTGCGCATAACCGCGCGCCAGCGCCCCCAGCAACGCCGGCGACTCTCCACTTTCCCGCATCGCCTGATGCACCTGTCGCACCGCCGAAAACTGCGAGAACAGGTTCATCTCCCCCAGAAGTTCCTCGACACCCGCCGGCACCTCCCCATTTCCCTGCGCCGCCGTCTTCCCATCGAATCCCTTCTGATGGAGCAGCTCCACGAACTCCTTGCGCGACAACTTTTCCGCCGCCGTCACCAGCCCCGTGCAATCCCCTCCCCAATCCGGCACTTGGAACGTCTGATCAAAAACCGCAGCAGCTCCTTCGCCAGCGTAAACCTTAATCGTCACCGGCGTTGATCCCGCAGGAACAACCTCAAACGCCTGATTTGCTTCCTGCGTCTCCCCCAGCTCCTGGTCCCGCGTCACCAGCCCCATCTCATCCCGAGCCGCCACCATCAGCGCCTGCCGAAACAGTTCCCGAACCATCAGCGGCCGATGCTTCTGATCATTCCCCCACCTCCCCGACGTCTTCACATAAACAACCTGCCCCGGCGCCGTCGCTGAACCCGCCTCCCCGCCCCGCCCTTCCGCCGCCAACAGTGCCACGAGCAGTACGATGATGCCAACGTTAATGCCGCGCACGATGAGGCACTCTCCTCACAGGAGCGCGTCAGTATAAGCATCACCTGACATTCAAAGCCAAGCTCAATAAATCAGCGCATCCTTCACTTCCCGCCGAAACGCCTCGCACTCCCTCTTCCACTTCGCAAACAGCGCGTTCAAATCCCCGCCGCTCGTCAGCACCTTCCGCGGCTCATCGCTCCCGCTCACCTTGTCAAACATCTGATGCCGCTTCGGCGCCGCATCAAACAGCCGCTGCGCCCCCAGCGTCTGGATCAGCCGATAGTTGATCTCCACCAAATTCTCCGCCGTCCGCGGATCCAGATGCACCTGCACCCCCTCGCACGGCAGCGTCAGAAACGTCCCATAGAAGGGCACAAAATGCAGCGGCCGATATGTCACGTTCTTCGGCCCCTGGGCGTTCATCGCATGCGCCAGCGCATCGCCATCGATCCACGGCGCCCCGCAGATCTCGAACGGCTGCGTATACCCCACGCCAATGTTGATCACGTAAAGCTCCCCCAGAATTCCAGTCGACACATACGATGCCGCCGAGCGCGCCTCCGGAACATGCGGAGACGTCGGCACCCACTGCCGCCCCGTGTCTTCCCAGATCATCTCCCGCTTCCACCCGCTCATCTTGATCACGCGCAGCTTCTTGTAGTTCGGGTGATATTTCTTCTGCACGAACTGCGCCAGCTCCCCCATCGTCATCCCGTGCACATAAGGCACCGGCAGATAGCTCACGAACGACTGAAACCCGTCCTTCAGCATCGGCCCCTCCACCCGATTTCCACCCAGTGGGTTCGGCCGATCCAGCACCACGAACTCAATGTCCGATTCCGCGCACGCGTCCATGCAGAGCTTCATGCTCGACAAGTACGTGTACGACCGGCAGCCGATGTCCTGAAGATCGAACAGCAAAGCATCCAGCCCCTGCCGAACCTTCTCGGAAGGCTTCCTCCCCTTCCCGCCATACAGCGAATACACCGGCACCCCGGTCCGCGGATCACGCGGCTGATCATCCACCTTGGCCCCCGCATACGCCGCCCCATAGATCCCATGCTCCGGCCCGAACAGCGCCACCAGCTTGCACCGATCCGTCTGCGCCAGCACATCCGCCGTGCTTACCAGCCGCGAATCCACGCTCGCCGGATTCATCACCAGCCCCAAGCGCTTCCCCGCCACCGCTTCAAAGTTGCTCTCGCGCAGCACGTCGATGCCAAACTTCACATCGCCCCCGTGCGCAAGCGACGTCACCACCAAAACCCAGAGCACGCACCCAAGACTTCGTTGAAGGAAAGCTCGCATCCCCGCAGTGTACGCACGCCAGCGAAGTGCTCAAACAGTCGTCGGCGAAGCAACCAGATACGCCCGCTCCGCCCCCGCCAGCTTCCCCTTCACCACCCGCCGCACCACCAAAAGCCCAATGCCCAACACGGGCAGCGCACACACAAACATCCACCCTCCCTCATACCGCACCCAGCACGACACCGGATGCCGCTTCTTAAAGATGCTGTACACCGTCTCCCCCGCCGCCAGCAGATCGACGCTCTCGCGCATCTCTTCATCCGATGGATCCAGCGCCACCGCCTGCCTCATTGTCTCCGCCGCGTCGCTCGCACGCCCGTTCGCCGCCCACGCGTATGCCAGCGTTGACACAAACGGCGCCATGTTCGCCTCGAAACCAACCGTCCGCCGCGCCATGTCCAGCGCATCCTGCCTTGCCTGCGCATCCGGATCCGCGCAGAACAGCAGACAGATCGCCAGGTTGTTGCTCGCATAAAGATTCTGCGGCTCAAGCTCCAGCGCCTTGCGAAACAGCGCCTCCTCCGCCGCCGAGCGTCCAAAACTGTGCTCCACCAGGTGCACCCCCACCGAGCAGTACATCTCGCCCTCCACCTCCGCAGCCGTCAGCGGCTTCATATACACCTGCTGCCGCATCTGCGCCTCGGTCACGTGCCATCCCATGATGTACTCTTCATCCGAGACCGACATCCCGCGGTTCGCGTCCCAGTTGACGTGCTCCGTCTCGCTCAGCTTCGCCCGCACGAACACATGCTGCGGCACCAGCACCTGCTGAAGCTCAAAGCCAATCACTTCCGCGATCCCCTGATACAAGAACGCGCTCGGCCCGCACGCAATCAAATGAAAATCCTCATCCGCATGCGCCTTCATATGCGCCGCCCGCCGCTCGTTGAGCGGATTCTTCATCGCCGTCTCGAGCTCGTCCGCGCTCAGCCTCGTCGGCTTAAGCGCTTCCCCCAGCGTCGCCGTCCACTCCTTGGGCGGAAAAATAAAGTTCCGCTCGATCAGCACCCCGTCGATCGTCTGAAAAATATTCAGCAAATGCCGGCGCTTCTTCTCCACGTCCCCGATCCGAGCGTCATATCGGACCTTCCCCTTCACCTCATCGATCACCTCATCCAGCAGCTTCAGGTCATCCTCCCCCACGAGCGGATCGTATTGCGCTTCCAACTTCAGGAATCGATGCGCCGTCGTCTGATATTTCTCCTGGTATTTCGGCTCCGGATGCATCCGACGGTAGATCCCAAGTCCCACCACCACCACGTTAACCCCCAGCAGCACGATAATAATCGTTCGCCGTAGAGCAGAAGGTTGTGATCCTGATGTGCTCAAACCCATCCATCATCGACGATTCGGCAGGGCAAGTTTGCTGATATAACAGTGCCATGTTCCGCAAATTCATCGCCTCCTTCATCCTCATTCTGACTGTGGCACTCTGCGCCGCCCGCGCCGGCGCCGATGACCAGCCCTACGACCTGCTGATCAAAAACGCCCGCATCATCGACGGCACCGGCAAGCCCGCCTTCGACGGCGACGTCGCGATCCGCGCCGATCGCATCGTCGCCGTCGGCAAAATCGACAACAGGTCCGCCAACCGAACCATCGACGCCGCCGGCCTCGTCGTCGCCCCAGGCTTCATCGACGTCCACACCCACGTCGACTCCGACATCCTTCGCCTCCCCGCCGCCGAAAACTTCATCCGCGACGGTGTCACCACCATCGTCTGCGGCAACTGCGGCGGCAGCGTCACCAGCGTCGCCGACTATTTCAACCGCATCAAAGACAAAGGCTCCGCCGTCAATGTCGCCACCCTCTACGGTCACAACACCGTCCTCAAGGAAGTCAAAGGCGACAACGGCGCCAAGCTCTCACCCGAGCAAATGAGCCGCGCCAAAGACCTCATCCGCCAGGCCATGCGCGACGGCGCCGTCGGCTTCTCCACAGGGCTCATCTACACGCCCGGCATGTACAGCCCCACCGACGAGATCATCGAACTCGCCAAGGCCGCCGCCGAATTCAATGGCATCTACGCCACCCACATGCGCTCCGAAGGGACGCAGATCCTCGATGCCATCGATGAAGCCCTGCGCGTCGGACGTGAAGCGAAGATCCGCGTCGAGATCTCACACTTCAAGCTCCCCGCCGATGTCGCCCGCAACATTGGCGGCGCACGCACCACCCTCGGCAAGGTCCTCGAAGCCCGCGCCGCCGGCCAGGACGTCTGGCTCGACCAGTACCCCTATACCGCCTCCAGCACCACCATCTCCACACTCCTCCCAGACTGGGTCCTCGAGAAGGGCAACGACGAAGGCCGCAAAATCCTCTCCGATCCCGAGCAGGTCGATCGCGTCCTCGCAGACATGAAAGACAACTACGAGAACAAGCGAAAGCGCAAGAGCCTCGCCTACGCCGTCATCGCTTCATCCCGCGCCTACCCCGAATTCGCCGGGCGCGATCTCGAAACCGCCGCGCAGATCCTCAAGCTCCGCCGTGAAGGCAAGAAAGATCCCGAGCTGCTCAGCGCCAGCCCGGAAAAGCTCCCGCCCGTCAGCATGGAAGACCAGTATCGCGCCGTCATCGACATCTGGCTCAAAGGCGGCGCTTCCTGCGTCTTCCACTCCATGAACGAAGAAGAGGTGATGAACATCCTCAAGTGCCCCCTCGTCGCGGTTGCATCCGATAGCGGCGTCCGCGAGTTGGGGGTTGGTGTCCCTCACCCGCGCGGCTACGGCACCAACGCCCGCGTCCTCGGCCGCTACGTCCGCGAGCTCAAGCTCATCACACTCGAAGACGCCGTCCGCAAAATGACCTCGCTCCCCGCCATGGCCTTCCGCTTCAACGACCGAGGCCAGCTCAAGCCCGACTTCAAAGCCGACCTCGTCATCCTCGACCCCGAAAACGTCGCCGACAAAGCCACCTTCGAAAACCCCCATCAATACTCCGTCGGCATGAAGTACGTCATCACCTCCGGCGG
>DASVUC010000217.1:0-20933 GCA_036387255.1 Tepidisphaeraceae bacterium
GCTGATCACGATGCTCTTCCGGTTTCTTCCCGACGTGCGAATCGACTGGCGCGATGTGTTCCTCGGCGCTCTCGTCACCGCGATCCTCTTCAAGCTCGGCCAATACCTCCTTGGCCTCTACTTCCGCTACGGCTCCACCACCAGCGCGTACGGCGCGGCCGGCTCCTTCGTCGCCGTCCTGCTCTGGGTCTACTACTCCGGCTGGATTCTCTTCTTCGGCGCCGAGTTCACCTGTGTCTATGCCAAGAGCCGGGGCCGAGGTTTCGAACCCGCCCCCGACGCCGTGAAACTCTCCCCCCTCGACCGAGCCGCCCAGGGCCTCCCTCCCTCAGAAAAAATCCCCAATACTCCGATCGCACCTTAGACTGAGTTTCGCATGTGTTTGGCCGCCTCGCGTGCGATGCGCTGCTCCTGGATTCCATCTTCAAATCCACCATCGCAGACGCCAACGCCCCAACTCCCGCGTGACAAACTGCCCGGCTCATCTACAATTCTGATATGTCCACGATGCATCCACCCATCACGTCGGACCCGCAGGTGAAAACCGTCAGCTACGGCCTCGCCCCCGGAGCCCTGGATGAATCAATCGACGTCGAATCCGAAGAGATGCTCGTCAACATGGGCCCGCAGCACCCCTCCACCCACGGCGTGCTGCGCATCGTGCTCCGTACCGACGGCGAAATGGTCCTCGAAGCGGTCCCCCATCTGGGCTACCTCCACCGCTGCAAGGAGAAGATTGCCGAGAATCTCGCCTACTACCAGTACATCGGCTACACCGACCGCCTCGACTACCTCGCCGCGATGAACAACAACCACGCCTGGTCGATGGCCGTGGAAAAACTGGCGAACATTGAAGTGCCAATCCGCGCCGAATACATCCGCGTCCTCGCCGCGGAGCTCAACCGCATCGCCTCGCATCTCGTCAGCTTCGGAACCTACGGCCTGGACATGGGCGCCTTCACGCCCTTCCTCTACGCCTTCCGCGAGCGCGAATACATCCTCGACCTCTTCGAGCAACTCTGCGGCGCACGCCTCACCCTCAGCTACATCAACGTGGGCGGCGTCACCTGGGATCTGCCCCCGCAGTTCCTCGAAAAGCTCACCGAGTTTCTCGACTACTTCGAGCCCAAGATCGACGAATACAACGATCTGCTCACCTTCAACCACATCTTCGTCAAGCGCACCGCCAACGTCGGCGTCTGCACCAAAGATATCTGCATCAAGTACGCCCTCTCTGGTCCGATGATCCGCGGCAGCGGCATCCCGCTCGACCTGCGCCGCGACCGCCCGTACAGCATCTACGACCGCCTCGAGTTTGATGTCTGCGTCGGCACAGGCGCCAAGGGACAGCTTGGCGATTGCTGGGACCGATACTGGGTCAAGATGCAGGAGATGAAGCAGTGTGTCCGCATCCTGCGCCAGTGCATCGCGCAAATGCCCGAAGGACCATTCCGCGCCAAGCTCCCCCGCGCCATGAAAGTCCCACCTGGCGAAGTCTACTGCGAATACGAAAATCCCCGCGGCCACCTCGGGTTCTACATCGAATCCCAGGGCGGGGTCATTCCCTACCGCGTCAAGATCCGCGGCCCCTCCTTCGTCAACCTCGCCGTCACCGGCGAGTTGTGCCGAAATGTTTTGCTCGCTGACGTTCCCGCCATCGTCGGGTCTATCGATATCGTCATGGGCGAGGTGGATCGATGAGTCGTGCCTGCGGGGAGAACCATCGTTCTTCCCAGCCGACCGGCAAGCCCCAACACGTCATCATCGCCGGATTCGGACTCTCCGGCCGAGCCTGCGCCAACGTCCTCCTCGCCAAAGGCATCTCCATCTGCGTCATCGAGAAGAACCAGGTGACGGTGGATCGCTGCCAGGCCGGCGGACTGGAAATCATCGGCGGCGACGCGAGCGACCCGGAAGTCTTGAAGCAAGCCGGCATCGAACGCGCGACCGAAGTTGCCGTCACCATCCCCGATGACGCCACAACGTTGCAGATCGTCGAGCAGGCCCGCGCTCTGAACAAAACCGCGCACGTCGTTGCCCGCTGCACGTTCGTCTCGGGCGGCATGGAAGCCTGCCGCAGAGGCGCCAACCAGGTTGTCGTCGCGGAGCAGGTGGTGGCAGGGGAGTTCGGCCGGGTGATGCGCGAAATCGGGGGCAAATAGCACCCTCCACGATGTACAACTTTGAGTCATCCCGCGCGTCTATGCTTGTGCAGGAGACCCTATGAAAAACTGGTTCCCCATCGTGTTGGTCACCCTGATCCTCGCCCCCGTTGCACTCGCGCAAGACGCCACCGCCCAGGCGCAGCAACTCATCGACAAGGGCCTCAACTTCCTTAAAACTCAGCAGCAACCCGACGGCGGGTGGCAGCAGGCCAACCAGCCGCCCGGGGTCACCGCTATCGTCCTCCGCGCCTTCGTCCGCGATCAAAAGTACAACGCCAAGACTGACTTCATCAAGCGCGGCTACGACAAGCTCTTCTCATATCAGACCGAGCAGGGCGGCATCTATAAGGACCTGCTCGCAAACTACAACACCTCCATCGCCATCAGCGCTATCGCCGCCGCCAATGAGCCGACGTTTAAAGATCGCCTCGATCGCGCCACCGCCTTCGTCAAAGGTCTCCAGTGGACCGAGTCCGCCACCGGCGCTGAAGGCAAAAAAGTGGACAAATCTGATCCGCGCTTCGGCGGCTGGGGCTACGGACGCCACGAGCGCCCCGATCTCTCCAACGCCCACTTCGCCATGGAAGCGCTTCACGATGCAGGCCTGAGCAAGGACGATCCCGCCTATCAAGCCGCCGTCGTCTTCCTCTCGCGCACGCAGAACTCATCAGAGACCAACGACCTCCCCTGGGCCACCGACGACGGCGGCTTCGTCTACACCCCCGCCGGCGACGGCGACTCCGAAGCCGGTATGGAAGTCGGACCCGACGGCAAAAAGCACCCCCGCAGCTACGGCTCAATGACCTACGCGGGGCTCAAGAGCATGATCTATGCCGGCCTGTCGAAAGAAGATCCGCGCGTCAAAGCCGCCATCGATTGGATCCGCCGCAACTGGACGCTGGAGGAAAACCCAGGCATGGGCGCCGCCGATGCTGGCAAATCCGGTCACGGCCTCTATTACTACTACTACGTCTTTGCCCACGCCCTGCACGCTTACGGCGAGCACGTCATCATCGACGCCAAAGGCGCTACACACGATTGGCGCCGCGAACTCATCGCCAAGCTCGCATCGCTTCAGAAGCCTGACGGCTCCTGGGCTGGTGAGAAACGCTGGATGGAAGACAACCCGGTGCTGGTGACGGCCTACACCGTTCTCGCGCTCCAGGAAGCCGGAGCCGATCTGCGGATGAAATAGTTCGCTCTACCGATTTCACGCTCGTTTCATCCTGCCGGGCTAAGCTTCTCCAGTCAGGCTGATGGTCAGCCTGCGCAAGTGCCCTCTGACGGAAGGAGTTCGTTCATGCGAAAAATGATGCTTTTGATGGCGATGTGCGTCATCGCCGGCTGCACCATGATGTCTCGTGCCGACGACAAGGATAAGGACAAAGAAGAAGGCAACGAGCAGAAGATGGCGTTCAACCAGGCGCCGCAGTCGGTGCAGCAGACGCTGACCAAGGAAGCCGACGGGAACAAGATTGATCAGGTCGATAAGGAGACCGACGACGGCAAAACAATCTACGAAGCCGACGTCACCATCAACGGCAAGAACTATGAGATCAAGGTTGCCGAAGATGGCACGCTGATCTCCAAAAAGCTCGACATGGAAGACGAGAAGGACGAGCACAAGGAAGGCAAGAACGGTAAGCACGAAGGCAAGGACGACGACGACAAGAACGAAAAGAGCGAGAAGCACGAAGAGAAGAAGTAAGCCCGTCACCCCCGGCGGAGGCGCATCACGCGCCTCCGCCTTCACGTAAAGACCAATCAGGGAGCAGGCGATGAAAATCGCAAAACTGGCTGTGTGGACGGTTGTCGCGCTCATGCTGGCAATGCGCGTCGGCGCAAAAGAAGAGAAGTCCTTCCGCGAGACGTTCGACGTCGATAAAGCCAACCTCGGCCCCACCGGCGACAACAAATACTTTCCCCTCAAGCCCGGCCGCGCCCTCCGCTACAAGGACGAAGACGGAACGCTGCTCATCACCGTGCTGGATGACACGCAGGTCATCGACGGCGTCACCACACGCGTGGTCGAGGAGCGCGAAGAGAAGAACGGCAAGCTGATCGAAGTCTCCCGCAACTTCTTCGCCGCCGATAAAACCGATGGCGCTGTCTACTACTTCGGCGAAGACGTCGACATCTACAAGGACGGCAAAGTCGTTAATCACGAAAGTGCCTGGCGCTCCGGCGAAAATGGTGCGAAGTTCGGCCTCTTCGTCCCTGCCAATCCCAAGGTCGGCGACCGCTTCTACCAGGAGCAGGCGCCCAAGGTGGCTATGGATCGAGCCGAAGTCGTCAGCATCGACGAAACAGTGAACGTGCAAGCGGGAAGATTCCAGCACTGCGTGCGCATGAAGGAAACCTCGCCGCTGGAGAAGGGGAGCTCCGTAAAGGTCTACGCCCCCAACGTCGGGCTGGTGCAAGACGACGAGATGGAGCTCGTCAAGATCGAACCCAAATGATGCTTCTGGTACCACGCGGTTTTCCACCGCGTGCTTCTTCTCTGCACCAAATGCGCATCCTCGTCATCGAAGATTACGACCTCCTCCGCGACTCCATCGTCCAGGGCCTGCGCGAAGCGCACTTCGCCGTGGATGAAGCCTCCGACGGCGAGCAAGGCTGGTGGCACGCCCAGACCGGCGCCTTCGACGTCATCATCCTCGACCTCATGCTCCCGCGCCTCGATGGGCTCTCCCTGCTAAAGCGCCTCCGCGAAAAGAAAGTGGACAGCCACGTCCTCATTCTCACCGCGAAGGACTCAATCGAGGACCGGATCAAGGGCCTCGACATTGGCGCGGATGACTACCTCCTCAAGCCCTTCGCCTTCGGCGAGCTGCTGGCGCGCGTGCGCGCGCTCGTCCGCCGTAAGTACGAAGCCAAGTCTCCGGTCATCCAGGTCGAAGATCTCGAACTCGACACCCTCACCCGCTCCGTCCGCCGATCAGGCGAGCGCGTCGACCTCAGCGCTAAGGAGTACGCGCTGCTCGAACTCCTCGCTAACCGCGCCGGTCAGGTCGTCACACGCTCCGACATCTGGGAGAAAATCTACGATTCCCAAGCCGATGCCCTCAGCAACGTCGTCGACGTTTTCATCGGTCATCTCCGCAAGAAGATCGAGCGCGAAGGCCTCCCGCGTCTCATCCACACCCGCCGCGGCATCGGCTACGTGCTGGGGAGGACGGACGCGTGAAATCCCTTCGCTCCGGCCTCATCATCCGCACCGTCGCCGCGTGCGTCGTCTGCTTCGCCCTCGCAGGCGCGGCACTCTATTTCTCCATTCGGGCTGCGATGATTCAGCAGTTCGACGCTGCCCTTGCCGCCCGGGCCGATTCCATCACCGCCGCCACAGAAGCATCGGGCGCGGCCATCAAAGTGGAATCCGAAGGCATCCCTCCTGACTTCACCAGCGGCCGCGATTATTTCCAACTCTGGGACGCCGCCGGCAACGAAGTTGCAAGCTCCCCCTCGCTCGGGCTTGGCCGCCTTCCTCGCGACATCACCTCCAACCCCATGTTCCTCACGCTTCCAAGCGGCCACTCCGGCCGCGCACGCCTCAGTGCCTTCTCCCCTCGCCGCGATGATGAACGTCCGGACGCCGCCGCCACCCAACCGCCGCCGCAAGTCACGCTCGTCGTCGCCTCGGATGCGACCGGTCTTCATCGCGACCTCCAGCGCACGCTCCTCCTCATCCTCTTCGTCTTCACGCTCGCCATCCTCGGCGCAAGCCTCGTCATGTGGCGAGCCGTCGCCGCTGGTCTGCGGCCGGTCGGCATCCTCGCCGACCGCATTCGCGCCGCCCGCACCAGCGCTCTTCCGGATCGCATCGATCTCGAGGACGCGCCCGACGAGCTCTCGCCGGTCGTCATCCGGTTGAACGAGCTGCTCCAAACCATCGAGTGCGCCTTCGCCCGCGAAAAATCCTTCACCGCCGACGTCGCCCACGAGCTCCGAACCCCCATCAGTGGCCTCGAGTCCATGCTCGAAGTGTGCGCCTCGCGCGAGCGCACCGGCCCTGAATATCGCCAAGTGCTCCACCGCTGCCGCACCACCGTCCAGGACATGCACCGCCTGATCGAAAAGCTCCTGCTCCTCGCCCGCGCCGACAGCGGCCAGATGCCTGCCCAGATGCAGTGGATCCATCTTCGAACGCTTGTCGAGCAATGCTGGGAGCACGTGGAGCCGCGCGCAAAGCAGCGAGAGCTTGGTGTTGCTCTTGATGTTTGCGAAGCAATAGAAGTCCGTTCCGATCCCGCGCTGCTGACGGTCGTCCTGCACAATCTCTTCGACAACGCCGCCAATTACGCGGACGCCGCGGGAACCATTTCCATTCGCTGGGAAAGCGCCGGATCGCGTCTCGTTATCGCCAACTCCGGCTGTAGTCTCACGCAGCAGGACCTGCCGAAGGTTTTCGATCGATTCTGGCGTGCGGATTCCTCCCGCTCGGCCACCGGTCAGCACGCGGGCCTCGGCCTCTCGCTGTGTCGAAAGATCGTCACGCTCCTGGGCGCTTCAACCACAGCCCGCATCGCGGAAGCGGGAACCTTCGAAGTCGAAATCGCCTTCCACGACAACGCCCGCCACGCAGCCACGGATGTCTCAAACCCTTTGTCCCCATCTGTTACCTGAGCCCGCTCCTCCCATCCCCCTTCACTTGCATTTGCCCTTGGTGCCGCCTATCTTTCCGTCTCCGATTCGGCCGCACGTCGCGGTCGCGGTCCACTGTTATGACCCTGTTCCCGGCTTCGGCTGGGACTGTGGTGTCCAGGAGTCCAAGATGTCTATTTCTGTCGAGCAGAAGCAGCAGATTCTCACCGATTACAAGATTCACGACAACGATACCGGCTCGCCCGAAGTTCAGATCGCGCTGCTCACCCAGCGTATCACCGAACTCACCGACCACCTCAAGACGCACAAAAAGGACCACTCCTCGCGTCGCGGGCTGCTCAAGATGGTCGGCAAGCGAAACAGCCTCCTGAAATACCTCACACGCGAAGACCGAACGCGATACCAGCAGATCATTGGTCGCCTCGGTCTGCGTAAATAACGAAATTTGTTCCGGGACACGCTCGTGCGTGTCCCGGTTTGTTTTACCGGCGCTTCCTGCCGCTCAACCTCTTGGCCTCGGTTGATCGCCCAGCAGAAACGTTCCGGGCCGCAAGGCACGAGGGTGGAGGATGGAAGATAGAAAGTAGAAACGCCAAGAGATTAGCTTTTAGCGATCAGCTTTCAGCCATCAGCCAAACATAAGCGTCGTCACGACGTGATCTGGCTGATAGCTCATAGCTGATAGGTGACAGCTAGCTCAAACCGCTTCTCTACCTTCTATCCTCTGTCTTCCAACCTCTCCGCTCACGACCAGGGGCCAACTGAGGACAATCGAATGCAGGCAATTTCCGTGGAGCGCCAGGTCGGCGGGCGCCGGCTGGCTATTGAAACCGGCTCTTACGCCAAGCTCGCTGATGGGGCAGTCACCGTTCAATACGGCGACACCGTCGTTTTCGGCGCCGTCGTTCGCGCCAACCCGCGCGAAGGCATTGACTTCTTCCCCCTCCAGGTCGATTACCGCGAGCGCCGCGCCGCTGCCGGGAAGTTCCCCGGCGGGTTCATGAAGCGCGAAGGCCGTCCGACCACGAAGGAAATCCTCACTGCCCGACTCATCGACCGGCCGCTTCGGCCCCTGTTCCCCAAGGGGTTCATGGATGAAGTCCAGGTCCACCTGAACGTGCTCGCCTTCGATGGCGAGAACGATCCCGACGTCTTCGCCGGCATCGCCGCCAGCGCCGCCGTCGCCATCAGCGACATCCCCTTCATCCGCCCGATCGCCCACGCGCGCGTCGGCCGGGTCAACGGTCAGTTCGTCCTTTTCCCCACCGTTCAGCAGCTTGAAGAATCGGACATGGACGTCGTCGTCGCCGGCACCCGCAACGCCGTCAACATGATCGAAGTCGGCTCCCGCGAAGTGGGTGAAGACGACACCGCCGACGCCATCGAATTCGGTCACAAGGCCATTATCGAAATCGTTGGCATGATCGAAGAGCTTCAGTCCAAGGCCGCCAAGCCCAAGGTCGGCGACGTGAAGCAGCCCGATCCCGGTTTCATCGACGCCATCCGCGCTCGCGTCACCGACAAGATTCGCGAAGTCAAAGGCCGCCCTGGCAAGCACGATCGCTCTGATGCGGTCAAGCAGATTCTCGAAGACCTCATTGCCGAGATGGCCCCGCCGATCACCGATCCCAACGCCAGCTATGCCTCGATCGTCGCCCAGAAGCAGCACGCCAAGCAGATTCGCGGCGTCTTCTCCGACGTCGAAGAGCAGGTCACTCGCGAAGCCATCCTCGCCGGCGTCCGCCCCGACGGCCGCGGCTTCAACGACATCCGCCCCATCCACTGCGAAGTCGGCATCCTCCCGCGCGTCCACGGCTCAGCCGTCTTCACCCGCGGCGAAACCCAGGCGATGTGCACCATCACCCTCGGCACCAGCTCTGATGAGCAAATGGTTGACGGGCTGACCGATGAATACAGCCAGAAGTTCATGCTGCACTACAACTTCCCCAGCTACAGCGTGGGCGAAGTTCGTCCCATCCGCGGCCCCGGCCGTCGCGAGATCGGTCACGGCGCTCTCGCCGAACGTTCGCTGATCGCGGTCCTCCCCGGCATCGAGCAGTTCCCGTACACGGTCCGGATCATCAGCGACATCCTGGAATCCAACGGCTCCAGCTCCATGGCCTCGAGCTGCGGCGGAACGCTCGCCCTCATGGACGCCGGCGTCCCCATCACCCGGCCTGTCGCCGGTATCTCCGTCGGACTCGTTCAGGAAGGTGACAAGAAGGCCCTCCTCACCGACATCATCGGCGAGGAAGATCACTTCGGTGATATGGACTTCAAAGTCTGCGGCACCAGCGAAGGCATCACCGCCATCCAGCTCGACATCAAAACCGAAGGCATCGATCACCAGACGATCCGCGAGACCCTGCACCGGGCCAAAGAAGCCCGTGCACACATCCTCGCTGAAATGGCCAAGGCGCTGCCCGAGCCCCGAAAGGAAATCAGCCAGTGGGCCCCGCGCCTGCTCACCATCAAGATCGACCCCGAGAAGATCGGCAAGATCATTGGCCCTGGCGGCAAGAACATCAAAGCCCTCCAGGCCGACACCGGCGCCAACATCGACATCGAAGACGACGGCACCGTCTATATCTCTTCAGTCGATGCCGCTGCCGCGGAGCGCTGCCGTGACATCATCGAAGCGATGACCGCCGAGGTGAAGGTCGGCAAGATCTACAACGGCCGCGTGGTCAGCATCAAGGACTTCGGCGCCTTCGTCGAGATCGCGCCGGAAACCGACGGCCTCGTCCACGTCTCCGAGCTTTCCGACAAGTACGTCGACCGCGTCACCGACTATGTGAACATGGGCGACGAAGTGCAGGTCAAGGTCCTCCTCATCGACGACCAGGGCCGCATCAAGCTCTCGCGCAAAGCCGCCATGAAGGAACTGGGTCAGGAAGACCCCGAACCCGTTGGCGCGGCTGCCGATCGTGGCGGTGATGAAGGCGACGAGGGCGGCGGCGGCGGCGGTGGTGGTGACGAGTTCCGCGGCTCACGCGGCGGCCCGGGCGGTGACCGCGGTAACCGAGGCCCAGGCGGCGGCGGTGAACGCCGCGGTGGTGGCGGCGGCGGTGGACGCGGACGCAGCGGCCCCGGCGGTGGTGGCGGCGGCGGTGGTCGAGGTGGACGAGGTGGCGGCGGCGGCGGTGGCGGTGGCCCCCGACGCGACTAACGCCACGAGTCCCAGCAACATTCAACCGCGCGGCACCGGAACTCCAACCGGTGCCGCGCTTCTTTTATCGGACGATCAACTGCGCAAAGTCTGAAGCTGGTGTCGCCTCTCAGGCTCTTCCAGGGAGCGCGGAAGCTGCGGGATGTTGAAAAGGTGGGAAAACCCTTTGACAGTTTTGTCCTAACTGGCACAATGGAAGGCTGGGCCAAGGGTTGTGGCCAAGCATCAGTTGTTGCGGCTTCCGGATGAAGCCCGCACGTTCGTCAAGGATGGCGAAGCACCACGGGAAAAATCTCCACAGGAGTTAGTTGTCATGACGGATAGCGCATCGCAAGTCAGCTCGCAGGCCGCCGGTCTTTTCCAGAAGGCCCACGGTAAGATCGTTATGCTCCAGCGTTTGGACGCCCAGCTCGCGTCGCTGCTCGAGCAGCGCAAACGCCTTCAGGACGATCTCGCTAGCGTCCAGGCGAACATCAACGAGGAATTCGATCGCCTGATGCGGCAAGCCGACGAGGCGCCCAATCGCATCCTCGCCGAAATCTCCGATACCTCGCGCCGCAACGGTAACCTTGGCGGCGGCGAGCCTGTCGGCCGCCTCACCGAAGTCTCCGACCAAGGCTAAGTCCCGCGCCTGCGACCATTTAGCCATTGGCGCAGCTCAGACTGCGCCCGCACAAAACGAGCCGACGTAAAGGATCGACCCTCGATCGCTTACGTCGCTCGTTTCTTTTTTCTCTCGACTACTGGCTTGCATGGGCACCGGCGCGACCGGTAGCCCACACGCAGCGCGTTCGCGGAACATTGATTACCGGAACGTTCTTTTTGCGCCACGCTCCGCGGGTTCCTGACCGCGGGCTATCGAGGCTTGCGTCTCGGTCGCACGAATGGCGTCGGAGAGAGCGGAATCTTTAATTGCCCGTGCGGGTTGCGTTTGTGCGAACATCCAACCAGTGCGACTGACCGGCGGGCATGGGTGTGCGGGAGACCATCTTCAGGTTTGCGCCCACGGTCTGCTTGATGGCGTTGGGCGCGGTGGCCACGCCGATCTGAAACTGCTGGCTCCAGAGCCGGGCCTGCTGCGATTCAATTTTGGAATGCAACACGTTGTTCTGGTGCGAGAGCTCGAGGCGCTGCTGGCGAAGCTGAAGCATCACGACGGCGAGCGTCAAGATGCTGAGCAGGCAGAGGAGTAACTTGACCATCGCTTGATCCCTCCTGGTCGAACTAGTTGGTGGTCGCGACCGCGACCGGCTTGGCGGGGAGGCGGAGCTTCGTGCCGGCGACGACCTTATCCGGGTTGGAGATCTTGTTGAGTTCCACGATGGCGCTGACGGCGTCGGGGGTGCCCATCTGCTCGCGGGCAATTCTCGTGAGCGTTTCGCCGGACTTCACGACGTAGTAATGTTCATTGCTGGCGGGTTCCCTGGCAGGAACTTTGGCCTTGGGGTCTTCGACGACGACCACATCAGGCGCGAGCTTGGGTGTCTTGGGGGCGACGGGTTGTGCCGCCGGAGTGTTGGCGGGCGCCGGCGTTTGGGCGATTTGCGGCGCGGGGGCGGCGGGTGTCGCTGGCGCGGCGGGAATCGTGTAGTTGCGGCCGACGACAACCACGTCCGGGTTCGCTTTCAGCGACGGGTTGGCGTCGATGATGAGCTGGCGGTTGGCTTTGGTGTTGGAGCCGTAGAACCTGGCGGCGATTTTCGAGAGCGAGTCGCCGGTTTCGACCTTGTACGTCTTACCAGCCACCACGGGCGTCGTGGGCGGGGCAGGGGGAGTTGCGGGAGGCTGATTGTTCGGCGTGGCCTGTCCGGCAGGGACGACCGGCTCCTTCATCAGATTAGCCACGTTCTCAAGGGTTGTCTTATTGGTTGCGTCGTTCGGCTGGGGCGCGGGGGTTGTGTTGTCAGCCGGTGGTGTGTTGGTGACCACCTGCTCAGGCCTGGGCTGCTGCGGCGCGGGTTGCGGTGCGGGTGGGTTGGCGGTGGGCGGCGTGGGCGCGGGGCCAATCTGGACAATCGCCACCGGCTGCTGCTTCGGGGGTTGAAGCTCTTCCCTCGTCGCGACCGGCGCCTGTGGAGAGATCTGCTGGGGGACCTGAACCTGCGTGACCGGTGCGGCGGCGCCGCCGGGAACGGCGACGGCGGTGCGGACGTCTTTGCCCGCCTGCACGAGCTGCGCCTGGGGCGGCTCGGTGGTGCTGGTGAGGTGATCGGACAGGAGGATGCCGATCACGATGATGAAGGCCAGGCCGACCAGGAGACCGATTTTTGTTTCACGCGTCATGTGCGCCTCTTCCCACAAAAGAGGGCAACACGGATGTTGCCCCTACAGTTTCTCGATTACACGGAGCTTGGCGGATCTTGATCTGGGGTTGCGGGCCAATTCCGCGTCGGTGGGAGCGAGGGGCTTTTTGGTAACAGACTTGAGAAGCCCGGTCCGCTCCGCCGACCGGAACGCCTGCTTGACCATTCGATCTTCCGTCGAGTGAAAGCTGATGACCGCGAGGCGTCCGCCGGTTTTCAGGTGCTTTGGCGCCTGATCGAGGAGGGCTTCGAGGTTTTCCAGTTCACGGTTCACGGCCATTCGCAATGCCATGAACGTTCTCGTCGCGGGATCGATCTTCTCGTAACCGCGCGACGGAATGGCTTGACGGACCAGGTCAGCCAGTCGCTCCGTTGTAGTTATCGGCGCTTGGCGGCGCGCGTCCGCAATCTTTCTGGCGATTCGGCGGCTGTAGTGCTCCTGCGCGTATTCGTATAGGACATTGGCCAGGTCCTCCTCTTTGAGCGTGTTGACGAGATCGGCGGCGGATTTGGTGATGCGCGGGTCGATGCGCATGTCGAGGGGCATGTCTTGCGCGAAGGAGAGGCCGTAGGTTTCGTCAAAGAGTTGATTGGTAGAGATGCCCAGGTCGGCGAGGATGCCGTCGACCTGGGGTGGTTCGCCCGAGGGAAAGACTGCGGCGAGAACGTCTTCGAGCTCGGCGAAGTTGGCGTGAAAGAGGCGGACCTGGCACGGCGCCTCCTTGAGGCGGTCCTGCGCGAAGGAGAGGTTGCGCGGGTCGGCGTCGAGGCCGATGAGGAGGCCGGTGGGGGCGAGACGCTGCGCGATGGCGAGGGAGTGCCCGGCTCGGCCGAGGGTGCAGTCAACCATGGTTTTGCCGGGGGCGGGGGCGAGGTGCTCGAGGACCTCGTCGAGGAGGACGGGGTCGTGGCCGGTCGCGGGAAGTTCCATGGATTCAGTGTACGGTCGAAGCGCGGGAACAGTAGGGGAGCCACTTCGGTCTGCCTCGGTGAGAAAGAACCAATGCGGTCAAGGCAAGTGTTGCCCCTACTTTCCGACCCGCAGCTTGTGCGTTGGCGCGTTTGATGTCGGTTGCATACGATGGAGCAATGAGTTCAGACCGCCTGGAAAAATTGCAGGGGATGCTGGCGCGGAAGCCGGATGATCCGTTTTTGCTGTATGGCGTGGCGATGGAGTTGAAGAAGCTCGGGGAGCCGGCTGAGGCGCTGGCGTACTTGGATCGGGTGACGGGGGCGGATCCGAATTACTGTTATGCATACCACCAGAAGGGATTGATTCACGAATCCCAGGGCGACGTGGAGGCGGCGAAGCGCGCGTACCGCGATGGGATCGAGGCGGCCGTCCGGAGCGGGGATGAACATGCTCGGGGGGAGATTGAAGGAGCGCTGGGGATGGTGGAGTAAAAAAAGCAAAGCTCAAAAGTCGAAATAAAATTTGAAATTTGAGATACGAATTCAAAACAAACGGAAGGGGTGAGGGTGGTTGATGGTTCGTGCGGTGAAAGAGTTTCTGAAGAGCGCGGAGTGGCGCCGGCAGCATCGATGGCGGCGGGTGATCTGGAGCGCGATGGTGCGGGTGGGGCTGACGGGGCTGCATGGGTTGCCGCTGAACCGGAGGTGGGTGGAGATCCACTGGCGGAAAATGCCGCTGGTGGGGCTGGATCCGGCGATGCACGGATTGAAGATCGTGCAGATTTCCGACATCCATTACAGCCCGATGGTGGGACGTCGGTACCTGACGCAGTACGTGCACTGGATTAACGACCTTCGGCCAGACCTGGTGGTGGTGACGGGAGACCTGGTCACCGGCGGGTATCGGTATTCGGAAAAGGTGGCGCAGCTGCTTTCACAGCTGACGGCGAAGCATGGGGTGATCTGTACGTTCGGGAATCATGACTACACGATGTTCGGAAAGAACCAGGGGATACGGGGCAAGCGGCGCGCGCAGCACCTGGAAGACATGCTGAAGAAGTATGGGCTGATGGTGCTGCGGAATCAGACGCACTTGCTCCAGGTGAAGGGCGCCAAGACGCCGGTGGGAATTGTGGGGCTGGATGATGAATGGTCGGGGCACATCGATCCGAAGGCGGCGTGGGATGGGGTGGATGGGAACGTGCCGATTGTGTGTCTGAATCACAATCCGATCAATGTGCTGGAGTTGATGGAGTACCCGTGGCAGTGGATGCTCAGCGGTCACACGCACGGGCGACAGATCGGGCAGACGAAAATCGCCCGGGCGTTTTTGAAGAAGCGCTGGCGGCATTACACGCACGGGTATTACGCGGTGCAGGGGAGGCATTTGTACGTGAACCGAGGATTGAGCTACGGGCAGCGCGTGAAGGATTGGTGTCGGCCGGAGATCACGGTGTTTAAGCTGGTGGGGGATCGGCAGGAGATGGCGGTGAAGGAGCGGGTAGGGATGGTGGAACTGGGGGCGCACAAGCCGGTGGAAGAGTGATCGCCGCGGTTCCGCCACTCTTGGGGAGATTTGTAATTCGATGCCATTTTCACTAGCGTCATCGGCTGATGCGGAACAGCTACGATCCGGGCGATGTGCAGAGGATTCTTGAGCAGTTGGTGGGGAAGGTCGCGGGCGCTTTTGATGCATCGAGTGCGCTGAACATCGTGGGCATTCGCACGCGCGGCGAGGTGCTGGCGGGAAGGTTAGCGGAGCTGTTGCGATCCAGAGGGTTTGGTCAGATCGGGCGGGGCGTTCTGGACATCACGCTTTATCGGGATGATTTGTCGGAGATCGGGCCCCGGCCGCTGGTTCGGCCAACACGGATCGAGATTGATATCGATGGTGTGCCGTTGTTGCTGGTGGACGATGTGCTGTTCACTGGCCGCAGCGTGCGGGCGGGGCTGGATGCGCTGGCGGATTTTGGACGGCCGAGCGCGATTCGGCTTGCGGTGCTGGTGGATCGGGGGGGAAGGGAGCTGCCGATTCAGGCGGACTTCGTCGGGATTACGCTGAACGATGTGCCAGGGGATCACCGGGTCAATGTGCAGTTGAGTGAGGTGGATGGAAAGGATGGGATTGAGGTGGAGCCGCGGGAGTAACGCACAGGCGGGTCTTTGGTATGCACATGCAAGACACTCAACGGTGGACACGGCGACACTTGCTCGGGCTCGAAGAGCTCTCGGCGGAGGAGATTTCTTTTGTCTTGGATACGGCGGATTCGTTCAAGGAGGTGTCGACACGTTCGGTGAAGAAGGTGCCGGCGCTGCGGGGGAGGGTGGTGGTGAACGCGTTCTTTGAGGATTCGACGCGGACGCGCGTGAGCTTTGGCCTGGCAGCGCAGAGACTGTCGGCGGATGTTGTCGATTTCTCCGAGAAAACTTCTTCGACGAAGAAGGGGGAGACGCTGATCGATACGGCCCGCAACATCGAGGCGATGGGGATCGATGTGATGGTCGTGCGGCATTCCGCGGCGGGATCGGCACAGGTGCTGGCGCGGAACCTGAAGTGCCATGTGGTGAACGCGGGGGATGGCGCGCATGAGCATCCGACGCAGGGTTTGCTGGACTTGTACACAATCCGCGAGCGGTTCGGGCGCGTGGAAGGATTGAAGGTGGCGATCGTGGGGGACATTGCCAATTCGCGCGTGGCGCGGTCGGATTTATGGGGGCTGAAGAAGCTGGGAGCAGAGGTGATCCTGGTCGGGCCGCCGACGCTGTTGCCGCGCGCGTTTGAACAGCTTGGCGCGCGGGTGGTGCATGACCTGGACAGCGTCATTGGGGAGGTGGATGTGGTGAACATGCTGCGGGTGCAGTTTGAGCGGATTCAATCATCGCAGTTTCCGACGGTGCGGGAATTCACATCGATGTATGGGCTCACCTGGGATCGGTTTCAGCGGTGCAAGAAGGATGTGTTTGTGATGCATCCCGGGCCGATGAATCGGGGGATCGAGATTTCGAGCGACATTGCGGATGGGGCACAGAGTGGGATTTTACAACAGGTCGCCAACGGTCTCGCAGTGCGAATGGCCGTCCTGTATCTGGTGACCTCAGGTGAGTGAGGTCGAGACTGGAGCTATGGGCACACTGCTGATTACCAATGGGACGATCCTGGATCCCGCTCAGGCGATGGAGCGGAAGGCGGACATCCTTCTGCGCGACGGCAAGGTCGCTCAGATCGGAACCCAACTTGGCAAGGCTGATGAAACCATCGATGCAACCGGCTGCCTGGTTACGCCGGGCCTGATGGACATCCACGTTCACTTCCGCGAGCCCGGCGATGAAGAAGAGGAGACGATTGCGTCGGGATCGCGCGCCGCGGTGGCGGGGGGGTTCACCACCGTGTGCTGCATGCCGAACACGAAGCCGCCGCTGGATAATGAGGCGGCGATTGAGTTCGTGCTGAGGGAATCGGAGCGGGTGGGGTGCGCGAATGTGCTGCCGATCGGGGCGATCACGAAGGGGCGGGCGGGGAAGGAACTGGCGGAGATTGGCTCAATGCACGCGCGCGGGGCAGTGGCGTTCAGCGATGATGGGGTGGGGGTGGCGGATGCATCCGTGATGCGCAAGGCGCTCCAGTATTCGAAGATGTTCGACACGGTGCTCATGCAGCATTGCGAGGAGCCGACGCTGTCGGGCGGGTCGATGCACGCTGGGCTGGTGTCGACGACGCTGGGGCTCGGCGGCATTCCGGCGGAGGCGGAGCAGCTCATGATCGCGCGCGACCTGCTGCTGAATCGGACCATTGGGTGCCGGTATCACGTGCAGCATATTTCGACCGCGTGGAGCGTGGAGCTGGTTCGGCGGGGGAAGCGCGATGGGCAGAAGGTGACGTGCGAAGTCGCGCCGCATCATCTGCTGCTCACGGATGAGATGTGCCGGTCGTTTGATACTAATTACAAGATGAATCCACCGCTGCGGACGGGCGGCGACGTGGCGGCGTGCATCGAGGGGGTGAAGGACGGAACAGTCGATTGCCTGGCGACGGATCATGCGCCGCACCTGGCGGAAGAGAAAGAGCTGGAGTTTCCGTCGGCGGCGTTCGGGATTTTGGGTCTGGAGTGCGCGCTGGCGCTGTATGTGAAGGCGCTGGTGGAGCCGGGGCATATCAGTTGGATGAAGCTGATCGAGTTGATGACGATCGGCGGCGCGCGAATCGTGAAGCTTCACAACAAGGGGACGCTGCGCCAGGGGGCGGATGCAGATGTGACGATAATCGATCCGGAAATGAAGTGGACGATCGATGCCGAGGCGTTCGCCAGCAAGAGCCGGAACTGCCCGTTCCACGGTTGGGAAGTGAAAGGGCGCGCGGTGAAGACGATCGTGGGAGGAGCGGTGAAGTGGGAGCTGGAGAAGCAGCTTAGGTGAGCTGCGCGATGGCTTTGGTGCTGGCGGGGATGTTGGCGTTGATGGTGTTGACGAGGTGGTCGATGTCGACTGGCTTGGGGATGAGGTCTTGAGCGCCGAGGGCTTTCACTTCGTCAATGCGGGCAGGCGAGACGTCGCCGCTGACGGCGAGCATGCACTTTAAGCTGGCGGGGCGTTGAGTTCGAAGCTTGCGCAGGATTTCTGAGCCGTCGATGTCCGGGAGCATCAGATCGAGCAGGAGGACCTGGGGGAAATCGTGGGCGAGGATCTGAAGCGCGGCGCGGCCGTGTTCGGCCTGGATGACGGTTGCGCCTTCGGAGGCAAGAACCTTGGCGGTGGCGCGGCGGGTCATCTCATGATCTTCGACGAGCAGGATGCGCAGTCCGGCGAGTCGGCCATGATGGGCGCGGGATGGGTCGAGCGGTTTGACGGCCGGAGGCGTCACGCGAAGCGTGTGGGGAATGCGCACCGTGAAGGTGGCGCCTTCGCCGGGCGTGGATTCGACGGAGAGGGTGCAGCCGAGCGTGGTGACGAGGCGCTTGCAGATCGCGAGTCCAAGGCCGGTGCCCTTGGAGCGATCGCGGGCGGGGTTTCGGAGCTGGACGAACTCGTCGAAGATGTCGTTGAGGTGCTCGGCGGGAATGCCGATGCCGGTGTCGATGACTTTGATCTCGACCGAGCCATCGGAGAGCACGGCGCCGTGAACCTTGACGCCGCCGGTTGCGGTGAACTTGATGGCGTTGCCAATGAGGTTTCCCAGGACGCGGGCCAGCTTCATGCGGTCCGTGCGGAGCCAGATCGCCTCGCCAGAGAGCTGAGCCTGGAGGTGGAGGTTTTGTTCCTGGGCGAGTGGGAGAAGTTGCTTCACTTCGGCGTGAATGACCGGCCAGAGCTGGAAGGATTGGGGCTGGAGGTCGAGGGCGGCGGAGTCGAAGCGGGCGAGGTCGAGGACGTCGGAGACGAGCTCGACGAGCAAGCGCGCGGAGGATTGGAGGTCGCGCGCCATGTCGGCGATTTCGGTGCTGGGGATGCCGCTCCTGGCGGCGCGGGAGATGAGCTCGGCCATCAGGTTGATGGCGTTCGCGGGCGTGCGGACGTCGTGGGAGACGGCGGCGAGGAAGCGGGTCTTGCGCTGGGAGGCTTCTTCGGCCTGTAGGCGGCGCTGGTGGAGCTGAACCTGAAGGTCGATGGCTTCAACGACGAGGGCGATCTGGGCTGCGAGCCATTCGACAACCTTGAAGGTTTTCTCGCACCACTGGCGTGGAGCGCGGGAGTAGACGACGACGGCGCCGGTGGTGGCGCCGGAGATCTTGAGCGGGGTGGCGAGAAGGGATTGGAAGGGCGGTCCCTGGAGGGGCTGGAGGACTTCGATGCCGGGGCACAGCGCGATGTCGGCGAGGAAGCCGGTGCGGTTTTCCTCCATGACAATCGCGGCGAAGGAGCGATCGTAGGGCCATTGCTGCCGAGCGGGGCCGGCGGCGCCGAGGCCGGCGCAGCCTCGGAGGTGGAGATGATCGTCGCGTTTTTCGACGATGGCGATGGCGTGGGCGTCGCCTTCCAGGACTTCGAGCGCGGCCTCGCAGATCCGGGAGACGACCGCCTGCTGGTCCATGTCGGTCCGCAGCCAGCGGCTGGAGGCCAGCAATCGCTCGAGGGCTTTTTCTCGGCGAACGAGTTCTTCGTTCAGCTCCTGCAACGTGGCGCTGGTGCGGACGAGTTCCTCTGCCTGTTGCTCGAGCTCTTCGGTCTGGGACTGGAGCTCTTCATTCTGACGCTGAATCTCTTCATCGCGCGTAGTGAGCTCGTCATTGACTTCTGCGAGCGCGGTGTTGGCGTGCTCGATCGCCTGGTTGCGCTGCTCGAGGCGCTCGCGGGCGCTGAGCAGCGAGTGGAGCACGCCTGCGGTAACCCAGATATTGGCGGTCATCATCGCGGCAGTCGCGCCGATGGAGCCGCCGGATTCACCCGGCAGTTGCGCATGGATGAAGAAGATCTTGATGGCGGTGGTTGCGGTGAAGGTAATCGCCATGCCCCAAAGAAGTCGGCGGTAGCGTGCCCAGAGGCAGATCAGCATGGGCACCGAATCCGCCAGCGGGACGAAGTGGTGCTGGAGGATCCAGAGGCGCAGGACGATCATCAGCACGGTGAAGAGGGTGCAGACGGCGAGGGCGACGTCGAAGGGCGGGCGGGCAGACTGGGGCTTGATCTGGCTCATGCGAGATTCCCTTCCCGCTGGTAGATGCACGGGGCGAGGCGAACGAAGCCGCAACCACCCGAAGGGTGTTCGGCGGTGCCGAGCACCAGGAAGCCGCCGGGCTTAAGCGCAGTGCGAAGGCGGCTGAGAAGCTGCTTGACGGCGTGGGGCTGAAGGTAAATGAGCAGATTCCGGCAGAGAATCAGGTCCCACTGGGCGACATCGCAGCAACTCATGACGTCGTTTTGTCGCCAATCAATAGCGGCACGAATGCCCGAGGCGATACGCGGGCCGTGGGAGGAGGGTTCGATAACGGAAGCTAAGAGTTCGTGAGGAAGATCGGCGAGGCGGGCGGGGTGGAAGTAACCGGCACGAGCGCGTTCAACGGCGGCGGAGCGGCAGTCGGTGCCCAGGAGCCTGGAACTGGAAAGCATCCCGGCACCATCGAGCAATGCCGCGACTGAATACAGCTCTGCGCCATCGGAGCAGCCGGCGCTCCAGACGGAAAGGGTGGAGCAGCGTGTACGGATTTCCGGAAGCACAAGTTGCGCGATGTCGTCGAAGACGGCGCGGTCGCGGAAGAAGGAGGTTGTGCCGATCAGAAGTGCACCCAATGCCGCGCCGAGAAGCTGCGGCCGCTCGATCAGGCGAAGCTGTGCATCCGTGCATGTTGTCGCGCCGACGGCTCGGAGGCAGGCGCGGATTCGGCGGTGGATCGGGCGGGCGCGGTAATGGTCGGGGTTGAGGTTGAACTGTTGGAAGATCCACTCGACGAGGAGCTTCTCTTCAGCGGAGATTTGCGAGGCTGTTTCAAGCCATGGCGTGCGAGAGCTTAAACTGTCAGATGGGTCGGCGGGCTCCGGCGTGGGCGCGGGCGAGAAGGAGACCGCACGCTTGTGTCGCTGAAGGGACGAGTTCACAACCACCGGTTCCACCTGGTGAAATGTTCTCGGACGGTCGGGGGAATCTAGACCATCGGCGGGGGGGAACGCAAGAAGGCTCACCAGGAATCTGAAACCATTCTATCGGACCCTCGAATTTTGGCATTTGACGCGGAAGCTGATGAATTTGAGGGTAGTAGGGCCGGATTGATTAAGTGGGGGTGGGGGTGTCCCGATACGACAGGAAGCGGTGCGGCCTATGTCGCGCAGGAGGAATTCTCCGCGTGCTCATTA
>DASVUC010000218.1:0-27288 GCA_036387255.1 Tepidisphaeraceae bacterium
GATCTTCCGCACCTCAGTCGCCGGCAGATCCCCTTGTCCCACATGCACTCCGTCCGCCCCCGACAGCACCGCAATGTCCGGCCGATCATTGATGATGCTGATCACCCCGCGCTCCCGGCACAGCTTCACCATCCGCTTCGCCCGCGCCAGCAGCTCGCCCCCTTCAAGGTCCTTCTCCCGCAACTGCAAACAATCGGCACCTCCCTCAATCGCCTGCGTTGCGGCCTCAAACCAATCAAGCCGGCAAGCGCTCTCCGTGATCAGCACATAAAGCCGCACCCGATCAAATCGTCCCGCGGGCCGCAGCGTCAGCGCGATCTTCTTCTCCACCTCATAAAAACGATACCGCGCGGCCTCGATCTGCGCTGAACCCTGAATCCGCAGCTCTGAACCCTCCACCTTCAAATACTCTTCCAGCGTGCGCAGCGCCTCGCCCACCCGCTTTCCCGCCGCCGTTACCACGTCGCCAACGTCTTCCCTCGCCAGTTCCGCGCCCGTCTTGATCCCCGTCCCCACATCCCCCGGCGTATCCCTCCACAAAACCGCATCCCGCAGCAAGTTCCCCATCGCCTCCCTCAGCGCATGTCGGATTTCCTTCAACTCCCCGCACAACCCCTCATCGTCCCGGACAAACCGCGCATAGTCTTCCACCACGCGCAACCCCTCCCGCGCCCGGTTGGCATTCGCATCCAGAATCCGCAGCACCTCGCCATTCATGCAAACCCTTGCAAGCGGCCGATTATAGGACCAACCCCTCGCTTGCGAGAGCCCACCGGCTCCGCCGCGGGACGCTGTTCAGAAGCGAAGGAATCTGCATGAACCGTCGCAAACTCGCCCACCAAGCCGCCTTAGCTCAACTCGAACGCAGCAATCGCCGGGACCTGACGAGAAAGCGCAGCACAATTTGCGCTTTGCCCCGCAGCCTCTACAATGCTCAAGGTATGCCCGATGTAAATAAAATCATTCAAGGCGACAGCATCGACGTCCTTAACCAAGGCCCCGAAGGCTGGATTGACCTCGTCTTCGCCGATCCCCCCTTCAACATCGGGTACCTGTATCACAACTACGATGACCGCAAAAACGTCGACGAATACGTTGACTGGTCCGAGAAGTGGATGCGTGCCGTCCACCGCGCCCTTAAGCCAACCGGTTCTTTTTATCTCGCCATCGGTGACGAATTCGCCGCCGATCTCTGCTACCTCGCGCGTCGCAAAATCGGCTTCCACATGCGCAACTGGATCATCTGGCACTACACCTTTGGGCAGCAGACCAAGAAGATGTTCGCAAAGAGCCACACGCACATCCTCTATTTCTCCAAGGAGAAGCCGAACTCCGGTCTGACCAACCTCACCTTCAACGCCGACGCCGTCCGCGTCGCGTCGGCCCGTCAAACCACCTACGGCGACAAGCGCGCCAATGCCAAGGGCAAGCTCCCCGACGACGTCTGGTACCTCCGCCCGCAGGAAGCCGCTCCCGACGCATACTTCGAGCCCGGCCACGATACCTGGTTCGAATCCCGCGTCTGCGGAACCTTCAAGGAACGCGAAGGCTGGCACGGCTGCCAGATGCCCATCGGCATCCTCAACCGAATTATCTCCGCCTCCTCAAACCCCGGCGACGTCGTCCTCGACCCCTTCAACGGCTCCGGCACCACCGTCGTCGCCGCCGCCCTCCTCGGCCGAAAGTACGTTGGCATCGACCAATCGTCCGAATACGTCGGCTACGCCACCAAGCGCCTCGAACACGCCCTGGAACAAGCGGGCAAGGTCAAAGACACGCGCGAGCCTATCCACCTCCAGAAAGCCGTCGCCGCGATCATCGACGCCCGCCGCGAATCGAAAGTCATGACCGCCACCGACGCCTTCGGCCGCCCCAGAGTCGCCCGAAGAAAAGCCAAATCCGCCTAATCGCCACTCCCTCTCCCGTACCCGGGAGAGGGCGGGGGTGAGGGTCTCCTCCTCACTGCCGAAGCACAAAAAAAAGCCCACGGCTCAGCCGCGGGCTTTGTGCTCGTTGAAGGTGACTCGCCGCCGTCACTTGCCCATCAGATGTTCCATCACGGCGGCTTCCAATCCTTCGTAGTCCCGGTTCTTGATGAACTGCGCCTCAAGGTTCTTATCAAACGTCCGCACCTTCTCCACCAGCCGCAGGAAGAACCGCTTAGAATTGCTCAGGTGCTTCGTCGCCACATCCGCCTTCTGCGTGCGCATCGCCTTGACGTCTAACCCGACGAAGTACCCCGTTTTCGGATACCCGCCCAATTCCAGCACGCGCACCTGGTTGTAAGCCACGCGAAGGTTCGCCGCCCCGAACGACTTATCCTGATCGTACTTTAAGCCATTCTGATCATTCAGATGTACCGACCAAAGCTTCCCCTGCGCCAGCGCGAACGCCATCTCATCGGACGGATCCAGCCCCGCCAGAATCGCGTGCGCCGTCTCGATCAAGCCGCCCATGCGCGAAGGATCCTTCGACGCCTGCCCGATCGACAGCGCATGGCCGATCGTGGGGATATATGCATGATCCATCGGCTCATTCGGCTTAGGCTCAATTGCAATCTTGAAATCCTTATCGTGATCCAGGAGCTGGTTGATCGCATCCAGCAGCCACTTGTGCGCGTCGATAGCGTTCTTCGATTCGCGGATATACGTCCCCTCGCGCGCCAGCCACAGCACCATGAACTTCGTCCCCACCGCGCGGCCGACGTCCATGCAGCGCTTCGTCCGATCAATTGCCCACTTCCGCACCTCAGGATCGTTCGCCGTAAACCCGCCCTCGACGCCGCGGGGATCTTCCCAAAGCCTCGGGGCCGTGAACTCCGCTGCGAGTCCCTCCCCGTCCAGCATCTTCTTCATCTGCTTCGCTTCGTTCTCGAGCTGCGAAGCATTCTTGGTGTCGATCTCCGGCACCACATCGTCATCATGAAACTGCACCCCATCAAACCCCAGCGTCTTGTAGCTCTTCAGCTTCTCCGCAAACGCCACGGTAGGCCGCACCGTCGGCCCAAAGGGATCCGCCCCCTCATGAATGTTCCAAGGCCCGAACGAAAACTTGTATCCCATCTCCATAATCTCGCTCCCGTTGTTGAACGCGGCATCATCCGCGCCGTCCCCGCCCTCCGCAAGTTGCGCGAACTTCATACGGGCATCTTGCCCGTGCTCCTTCGCTCAACCTATAACCCATGTCATGGCCGACATCGAACTCCTCTTCCTCGGCACCGGCACCTCCGCCGGCGTTCCGATGATCGGCTGCCAGTGCGCCGTCTGCACCAGCACGGATCCGCACGACCAGCGCACGCGCCCCAGCGTCGTCATCTCCTACAACAACACGCGCGTCCTCGTTGACACCACTCCCGAGCTCCGCCTCCAGGCCCTCGCCAACAACATCGACCGCATCGACGCCCTCGTCTTCACCCACGCCCATGCTGACCACATCATGGGCCTGGACGACGTCCGCCGATTTAATGCCATCAAGCAGGGTCCCCTGGACGTCTGGGCTGACGAGCCGACTCACAACACCCTCACCAGAATCTTCGGCTACGCCTTCAAAGAACCCGACCCTGCCACAAAACTCTTCCGCCCCCACCTCGATCGCCGCTTCATCACCGGCCCCTTCGACATCGCCGGCGTCACCTGGACCCCCATCCCCCTCCTCCATGGCACCATGCCCGTCCTGGGCTTCCGCGTCGGCCGCCTGGCCTACTGCACAGACGTCAGCCACATCCCCGAATCCTCGTACGACCTCCTCCAAGACCTCGATGTACTCGTGCTGGACGCGCTCCAATACCGCAAACACACCACCCACTTCACCGTGGAAGAAGCTGTCGAAGCGGCGAAAAGAACCGGCGCCAAACTAACCTTCTTCACTCACATCGCCCATCAACTGTCTCACAAACAAACCAACGCCTCCTTACCCCCCAACATGCAACTTGCCCACGACGGCCAACGAATCACCGCCCGCCTGTAGTCTCCGCTCTCTTCCCCTCTCCCGGTACTCCGGGAGAGGGCAGGGTGAGGGCTTTCCTCGACACCAACGAATCCCGCTCGCCCAAAAACCTTCTCCCTCTCCCGTACGCGGGAGAGGGCGGGGGTGAGGGTCTACCTCCTGGACACCGCCACGATTACCCTCCCCCCATGCCGCAATACCGCGCCCATCCCGCCTACTACGACGCCGAATACGCGAGCACCAAAATGCTCCACCAGGACGTCCCCTTCTTCCTCGATCACCTCCCTAAAAAGCCGCAGCGCATCCTCGAAATTGCCACGGGCACCGCCCGAGCCGCCATTCCCCTCGCCCAAGCCGGCCACCGCGTCACCGGCATCGACATCGACGCCCGCATGCTCAAACTCGCCCGGCACAAACGCGACGCCGTCGGCCTCACTGAACGACAACTCACCCTCATCAAAGCCGACGCTCTCAAGTTCAACCTCAATCAACAATTCGACTGGATCTGCATCTTCTTCAACACGTTCCTCGCCTTCACCACCCTCGACCAGCAGGACCGCTTCCTCGCCAACGTCACCCGCCACCTCAAACCCCGAGGCCAATTCTGGCTCGACATTTTCCACCCCGACCTCGCTCGCCTGGCCAAGCGGAAATCCCGCAACGTCGAGCCCCACCTTTTCCACGTTCCGGCCCTGGATCGCACCGTCTTCTCCTGGACCGACATCGACCAGAACCCCGCCCAGCAAACACAGCGCGTCACCTTCCACTACAAGTGGTTCAACGAGCAAGGTGTCGAGCAGCACGAGAAGAACACCTTTAATCTCACCTACCTCTTCCCCCGCGAACTCCAACTCCTCCTCGACCGCCACAACCTGAAACTTCTAAAACTCTACGGCAACTACGATGGTTCCCCCCTCCAACCCGATTCGCCCCGAATGATTGCCTGGTGTACGATCTAAAGCTGTCAGCGATCAGCCGTCAGCTCTCCGCCAGATCACGGCCGGCGAACGCCTTTTTTCTGGCTGAAAGCTCACAGCTGATAGCTGAAAGCTACGAGGATTCTCATGACCCAGCCCCAATCCCCCGCATCCACCACCCGCCCGGCCCCGTCGGGCGCACCGTCAAACGCCCCCCAGATCCAGCGCCAATTCGTCAACTTCGCCTTCTACAAACTCGACCCCGCCTTCCGCCGCCTCGACGACCACGACAAGATCCAGGCCCGCTCCGAATTCCTCAAGCTCTTCCAGCGCCCCCGCGAAGGCCTCATGTGCCTCACCTACAGCACCGTCGGCCTGCGCCCCGACACCGACTTCCTCCTCTGGCGAATCGCCCAGGATCCCGCCGCCTTCCAGGACCAGTCGCAGGCCATCAACAAGACGCGCCTCGGCGCCTACTTCACGACGCCGCACTCGATGCTCTCGATGACCAAGCGCAGCATGTACATCGACAAGCTTGACCCCTTCCACACCGCCGAATCCCGCACCCACATCATCCCAGGCAAGCGCAAGTACCTCCACATCTATCCCTTCGTTAAAACCCGCGACTGGTACCTGCTCCCGCTGGAGGAGCGCCAGCAAATCATGGATGTCCACATCAAGGTCGGCAACAAGTACCCCTCTGTCAAACTCAACACCACCTACAGCTTCGGCCTGGACGATCAGGACTTCGTCGTCGCCTTCGAAACCGACGAACCCAAGGACTTTCTGGACCTTGTCATGGAACTCCGGGAAACCCAAAGCTCGAAGTTCACCCAAAGAGACACCCCCATCTTCACCTGCATCCAAATGCCCATGGAACAAGTCCTCGACCAACTCTTTTAGCATTATGTCTTTTGCGTGGCATGGGCGTCTCGCCCATGCGCCCGGAAACATGTCCATGAACCGCCGCCAGTTCCTCACTGCCGCCGCCGCGACCATCCTCTCCCGCTACGCTTTCGCCGACGACCTCCCCCCCGACCTCAAGATCACCCGCATCCAGGCCTTTGATCTCACCACCCAGCGCGTCAAAGTCGTGGGCAAAAACGCGCGCCTGGACGTCCACGGCAGCACCTCGCGTGACCGCCTCGTCCTCCTGACCGCATCGGATCAAACCGAAGGGTTCGCCAACTGCCACCTTGAAGAGAAGCAACTTCACTCACTCCTCAATAAAACCCCCACCGATGCCCTGAAGCTGATGGGCAAGCGCAACGCAGCCGCGTACGACCTGCTCGGGAAGATCACCAGCCGTCCAGCCCGCAAGCTGCTCGCCCAGGAGAACCCGCCGGCGGTCGACGCGTCCGTCCGCGTCTACGACGGCTCCATCTACTTTCAGGACCTCCTCCCCGACTACGCCACGAGCTGGGAATCCCGCTTCAAACACGAAATCGACGAAATCCTCTCCAGAGGCCACCGCGCCGTAAAAGTCAAAATCGGCCGAGGCAACAAGTGGATGTCCCGCGATGAGGGCGACGCCCGAGACATCGCCGTCCTCAAGCTCATCCGCTCTCACGCCGGCAAAGACCTCGCCATCGCCGTCGACGCCAACAACGGCTATGACCTCGAGCGCACCAAGCGGCTGATCGATTCCCTCCCCAACTACAACTTCGACTTCATCGAAGAGATGTTCCCCGAAAACATCGAGCAGGACCTTGCCCTTAAAGAATTCCTCGCCTCGCGAAAGCTCAAAACGCTCGTCGCCGACGGCGAAACCCAGCCCGACGTCACCGCCCTCAAACCCTTCATGACCGCCAAGGCGATCGACCTGTATCAGCTCGACGTGAACCAGGTTGGCCCTGATGGCCTTCTCGAAGAAGCAGGTCTCTGCCACCCTCACGGTGGAAAAATAGCGCCCCACACCTGGGGCACCCTCGTCGGCTTCTACACGCAGCTCCACGTCGCCCGCGCGATCCCCAATTTTTACTCCGGCGAGCAGGATCCCCTCGCCTCTGACGCCATCATCGCCGACGGCTACACCATTAAAGACGGCCGCTGCTCCGTCCCCGACTCCCCCGGTTTCGGTCTAAACTTGAATCGAACCTCCAAGCACCTCAAAATGCTCTTTGACCTTCATGCGTAGCACGGGCATCTTGCCCGTGTCTTCTTCCCCAACGGAGGCACCATGCTCGAACGCCAAATCAAATCCGGCCAAATCAGCAGCGCGATGACCTTCAACCAGAAGGTATGGACCCTCACCGCCCGCATCCCCAAAGGCCAGATCACCACGTACGCTGAAATCGCCCGCGCCTTAAGAACCAAAGGCTACCGAGCCGTAGGCAATGCCCTGAACAAAAACCCCTACGCCCCGGACGTTCCCTGTCATAGAGTTGTCGGCTCCACCGGCGCCCTGACCGGCTTCGCGGGCGGCCTGGCCAAAAAGCAATCCCTGCTCAGCGCTGAAGGTGTGAAACTAAAAATCAATGGCCGAGTCGACATCACCAAAGTCTTTCGCTTCGACGATTGAAGTAGACACACTGAGATTCAAGGAACCCATTCCAAGTTGTCGCTGATGGCGATGGCGCACCCTCTCTGGCTACTCTCCCGCGCCGCATCCATCAGGGCCATCGTCGGTAGCACCGACGCCGCGCTCACTGCAATGTCTCCCCTCCCTCCCACCGCCCCCTCAAACCGCTCCCAGATCTCCGTCTCGCTCAAACCTGCCGTCGCCCTCGGCAACTCCTCCGGCTCCACTCCGCCCGCCGGCGTGAACCAAAACTTCCCCCACGTCTCCAGATCGAACGTCAAGCTGTATGCGCTATCCGCCGACCCGAACGTGCCATCGACATGCCACCGAGGCAGCGGCCGGGTCGTTGTCGTGTTGATCTCCACCACGCCCACGGCGCCGCCGTCGAAGTCGATCACCACCCGCGCCAAATCATCACACTCCTTCGACCACACGTTCGCCCGCAACTGCGCATATACGCGCACGGGTTTGGCGGGCAGCATCATCCGCCAGAGCTGATCCACAAAGTGGCTCCCCCAGTCATACAACCCGCCGCCTCCGAACGCTGATTCATTTCGCCAGTTCGGATGCCACTCCCGCGCCGCCGGCCCTACGCAGCTCGCCCACTGCCCGATCCGGGACTCGACATTGATCACCGATCCGAACGTTCCCGCCTCGATCGCGTTTTTCAGCGTCAGATAATCCAGATCCCACCGCCGGTTGTGAAACACGCTCAGCGTGCACCCCGCATCCCGCGCCCGCTGCACGAGATCCTTCGCCTGCACAAAATCCAGCGCCATCGGCTTCTCAACCATTACGTGCTTCCCCGCCGCCAGCGCATCACCAGCGTGATTGTGATGCATCGCTGTCGGCGTCGACACCAGAACCGCATCCACGTCCGGGTCCTTCAGCAGCGCGTGATGATGCGGATACGCCCGCACGCCCAGGTGTTCCGCCTTCGCCCGCCGCAGCGGTGTCGGGTCCGCCACCGCCACCACCCGGCAATTCCGCGATCGCGCAATCCACCCCGCATGCTCCGCGCCGATCCGCCCAAACCCGATAATCCCAATGCCCAAAGGCTTCAATTCACTCACTGTGCCCGAAGTATAGGACGTTGAGCCGCGGCGTTGAATCCGACTGAATTTGCCACACATCGGCGCATATATTACGTACAATTAGACAGTCGCCAGTCCACAACCGGAGCCTGCCTTGGCATACGTCATTGTCACGTTGCACGGGAGGGAATTGCAGCGCCGCAAGCTCGACGGGCCGCTCACCATCGGCCGCTCGCTCGACGCCGACATCACGCTCGAAGACGGCGCCGTCTCGAGAAACCACTGCACGATCATCCCCGAAGGGGACGCCTGGCTCGTCCTCGACCTCCAGAGCCGCAACGGCACGCGCGTGAACCAGCGCAACGTCGACAAGCACGAGCTCAAACCCGGGGACGTCATCGCCGTCGGACACACCAAGATCACCTTTCACCCTGGCAAGTTCGTAGGCCCGCGTCCCGCCGACCCTTCCGCCGCGCTCCTCTCCGAAACCACCATCATCATGCCCAACCGGCGCGAACCCAGTTCCCGCCCCCTCCCCACCCCGAAGATCGGCCGGGTCGACGTGAAACCCCTACAACAACCCAGCGCCGAAACCCCTCTTCCGTTCACCCGCCCCCCCGCACGCCCCATCGTCAAGGACGACGACTAGCGCCGCCCCGCGCGCGGCTCACTGCGCCGCGTCCTCTCTGTTCCGGATCCCCGTCTTCCCTCTCCCACTACTCCATCGGCGTCGGCCGCGACAGCAAATCTGCCAAACTCAGCATCGTCGCCAGCGACGCCAGCGCAATCCAGAACCAGGACTCCGGCCCCCGGTAACTCGAAAGCTCCCAGAACAAAACCAAGAGCCCCCCGATCAGCGTCAACCCCGAAAGAAACCGGCGCAGCAGTGGCGGCATTCGCCCAGTATACGCCTCACCCCGCAAGCACCGGCAACGTTTGATCCCGCTCCGCCCGACGCTTCGCATACAACCCCAGCGCGACGCCGAAAAGCAGGTGCGCCACCATCGTCACGATGACAAACCGCAACGTCATCCCAATCCCGAAAAACCCGGTGTAAGGCGTAAACAGCATCGCCAGTTCCAGCCCCACCGCCAGCACAATCGCCCACAGCCAGCTTCGCCGTCGCGCGTCGCCGATCAGCGCCATGTACATTACCCCAAACGTGATTCCGTTCGAAAAGTGGTAAATCCACCCGACAACATGCGCCGTCAGCGAGAACTGCGAATCCGTCTGCGTCTGCGTGAACGGCTCCCCCAGGATCATCGCCCCAAACCGCGGGAACACCTTATACAGCGGCAGCCTTAACCACTCCGGCCCCACCTGATCGATCGCGCCGATCACGAACGGCAAACGAAACAAGTCATAAGCGCACGCCGCCAGGAATCCGCCCACCGCGCCAATCGCACACGCCTGCGCCAGCCGCTTATCCCCACGAACCCAATCCACCAGCGCCATCACCACCAGTGCCACCGTCGCCGGAATCAGAATCCAAAGCGTAAACGTCCGCATCGAGCACAACCCATAAAACTCCGCCAGCAAACACCAAATGCTCGCCGCCGACAGAATGAACACAATCACTCGCCCGGGGAGGGTCCAGCGGAGGAAGGGGGGAAGCGCAATCAGCTCGTCATCCATAGCAACAGATTCCCGACAACATACATAGACCCACACCACCGCGCAAGGTTCCGAGCGATTAAGCCACGCTTCGGGGAATCCTGCTTCTCGGTTGCAGCTTGAGAAGGTCCCCCGCATTCACCGTTAGCGCCGAGGGTCATTCTCACCATGCTCGATCATCCAGATGCTCAAGATTCTATAACTTCCCCGAGACCCAGTCATTTCAAAACTCACTTCAAATTTGCTCCCAAACTGTGACGGAGATCCTGCCCGCGCCTCTGAGTGTGCGGCCGCATCGAGCAAAGCCGCTCGCAACGACTCCCCGTTCTCTCGGCTTATCCCCAGGAGCCTCCGGAACAGCAGCGCGTGCCCAGGTTGCGATTCATGCTGCTCGTTGAGCAGGTAACCGAACAGCTTCTCATCGCTGACGATTGCTCGCTCACCGTTGGGTAGCTTCATCACTACTCCCACTCAATCGTCGCCGGCGGTTTCGACGAAATATCATAAACAACCCGATTCACCCCTCTCACCTCGTTGATGATCCGGTTGCTCATTTCCGCCAGCACGTTAAACGGAATCCGCGCCCAATCCGCCGTCATGAAATCCTGGCTCTCCACCGCGCGAATCGCCACCACTGAATCATAACTTCGCGCATCTCCCATCACGCCGACCGTCCCGATCGGCAGCAGCACCGCGAACACCTGGGCGGTCTTGCGATACAGGTTTGCCGCGATCAGCTCCTCCAGCACGATCTCATCCGCATCCCGCAGAATGCGCAGCCGCTCAGGCGTCACGTCGCCGATGATCCGCACCGCCAGCCCCGGCCCCGGGAACGGATGCCGCCACACCAGTGAATCCGGCAAACCCAGCACCTCGCCCACCGACCGCACTTCGTCCTTGAACAGCTCGCGCAGCGGCTCCACAAGCTCAAACCCCAACTCTTCCGGAAGCCCGCCGACGTTGTGATGCAGCTTGATGTTCGCCGCCGTCCCCGCATACCCGTGCCCCGATTCGATCACATCCGGATACAGCGTCCCCTGCGCTAAAAACTTCGCCCCCTGAATCGAAACCGCCTCGCGCTTGAACGCGTTAATGAACTCCTTGCCGATCGTCTTCCGCTTCTGCTGCGGCTCCGCCACACCCGCCAGCGCCGATAAGAATTGCTCCGCCGCATCCGCCACCCGCAGATCCATCTTGAAGTGATCCCGAAACGTCGACTCCACCAATTCCCGCTCGTTCTTCCGCAGCAGCCCGTTGTCCACAAAAATGCACGTAAGCTGCTTGCCGATCGCCTTGTTCAAGAGCGCCGCCGTCACCGACGAATCCACACCGCCCGAGAGGCCGCAGATCACCTTCGCACTCCCCACCTGCTTGCGAATCGAAGCAATCGCATCCTCCACGAAGTTCCCCATCGTCCACGTGCCCGAGCATCGGCAGATGTCGTACAGAAAATTCTGGAAAAGCTGATCGCCCCGCGGCGTGTGCGTCACTTCCGGATGAAACTGCACCCCATAAAACGGCCGGCTCTTATGCCTCGTCGCCGCGTACGGACACGTCGGCGTCGTCGCCAGCGCCACGAAATCCCCCGGCAACTCATGAACCTGATCTCCATGCGACATCCAAACCGTGGTATTGGTAGGCAGGTTCTTCACGAACGGATCCGCCGTCGTCACCTTCAGCTTGGCCGAGCCGTATTCGCGCGCCTTCGCCGGGTGCACCTGCCCGCCCAGGATCTGCGACCCAAGCTGCATGCCATAGCAGATTCCCAGCACCGGCAGGTTCAGGTCGAAAAGCCGCTCATCACACCGCGGCGCGTTCGGCTCATAAACCGAACTTGGCCCCCCCGACAAAATGATCCCCTTCGGATTCAGCTTCCGCAGCTCCTCCACCGAAACATCCGGCCGAACCAGCAGCGAATAAACCCCTTTTTCCCGCACCCGCCGCGCAATCAGCTGCGCATACTGCGACCCAAAATCCAGGATCGGAATAATCTCGTCATGAACCATTCGAAGAAACTATAGGCCATCCCCCAGCCCCGCAACACAATGCATCTTCCCCTCCTCCTACCTCGCTACTTCTCCCTGCTCTCCCGCGTCCCCGCTCCGTTCCGCAAATGCCCATCAAACCAATCCGCCATCTCCACCGCATCTGCCTGGATATTCCCCCACCCATGCCCCATCCCCGGCCGCACCACCAGCTTCACCGGCACCTCAACCTCCTTCAATTTCTCCACCAATACCTCCGACTGCTGCATCGGCACCAAAACGTCCTTATCCCCATGGATCAGCAGCACCGGCGGATCATCCTTGCTCACGTGTGTCATCGGCGAGATTTGTTTCTCAATCTCCTCGACCCGCTTCTCATCCTTGATCTGCACATAGCGCTTGCTCTTTGGATCGAGCTCGCGGAAATCAAATGCTGCCTTAAACGGCTCCAGCACCGTCTTCAGCGCATTCTTATTCGGCTCTCCATAATTCAGAAAATCTGTCGGCGGAAACCACGCCGCCACCGCCGCCACCCGGCTCGAAACCCGATCGATCGGATCCGCCGCCTTCGGATCGCCATCATCCGAATTGAGTCCGATCATCAGAGACAAATGCCCGCCCGCCGATCCCCCGAAAACCCCCAGCCGCTTCTCGTCCACAGTCCACCGCTTCGCATTGGCGCGAACGAACCGCACCGCATGCTTCACATCTCCAATCGCATCCGGAATCGTGTACCGCGGCTGACTCCCATGCACGACCACGAAGATCGTATACCCGCGGTTCAGCAGCTCCCCCGTAAACGGCTGAATCGACGCCGGCGTAAAGTTGTGCTGCGAAAACCACCCGCCGCTATACACGAAAATTGCGCCCAGCCCATTCGCCTTCTCCGGCCGAACCACATCCAGCGTCAGCGCCATCCCATCCTTGCGTCCGTAGATCACATCCGCCTCATGCCGCACCGGCGCCGTAGCCGGCCCGCCATGTGCCGCCCCAACCGCCCACAGCATCAATAAAAACGTGTGCAAATGAATCGACATACCCCCAACCGTACCGCTTCCTTCGCTTTTGCAAAAGCACCGACTCCTCAACACCATAAATGCGACAGCGCGCCCTGAGCGTGGCCGTATCTTCAATGTCCGCCTGGTCCACCTCCTTCCCCTCCCCCGCACGCACCTTTATACTTTTTCCCTTCACCCTTCCAGGAGAGCCGCCATGTCCAACCAGAACCCTTCTCGTCGATCCTTTGTCAAGCAGTCCGTCGCCGCTGCCGTCGCCATTTCCGCGGCGCCCGCCATTCTCAAAGGAGCGGACATGAAGACCCTCGGCACCGGTAAGTACACCTACGAGGTCGTCCCCGGCTGGGGGGAGCTTCCTGAAGGAAAAAAGTACGGTAACACCCACGGCGTCTGCGAAACTGCCGACGGTCGAATCTTCATCCACAACGCTTCGCCCACCGGCGACGACACCTGCATCTTCGATCCTAACGGCAAATTCATGAGCTCCTGGGGCGCCGACAAACTCGGGCCCGGCCTCAACGGCGGCGCGCACGGCATGCAGCTCCGCAAAGAAGGCTCCGAAGAGTTCCTCTACCTCGCACCGACTGGCATGCACAAGGTCTTCAAGACCACGCTCGATGGTCAAGTCGTCATGGAGCTTGGGTACCCCAAAGAAGCGACCGTGGACGGGAAGCCGTGCTACGCCGATGAAGGCAAATTCGTCCCGACCAACATCGCCTTCGCGCCGGGAGAGAAAGGGGATTTCTACGTCGCCGACGGTTACGGCTCAAACTTCATCCACCAGTACAGCGCGGACGGCAAATACATCCGCTCATGGGGCGGGACCGGGACGGAAGACGGAAAGCTGAAATGCCCGCACGGGATCTGGTGCGACACTCGAGATGCCGCCAATCCCAGCATCGTCGTGGCGGACCGCGCGAACGTGCGGCTCCAGTGGTTCACGATGGACGGGAAGCACATCAGGACGATATCACAGGCCGAAGCGGAGAAGCAGAAGAAGGACTACCTCCGCCACCCCTGCCACTTCGATCAGCGCGGCACCGATTTGCTCATCCCGGACCTGCACGGCCGCCTGACGATCATCGACCAGGACAACAACCTCGTCACCCACCTCGGCGACCCGAAGGACCCCAAGAAGCGCGGCAACCACGGCACGCAGCCGCAGGACCTGGTGCCGGGGGAGTTCATCACGCCGCACCAGGCAATCTGGGACCGGGCGGGGAACATCTACTGCGTGGAGTGGCTGCCGTACGGGCGGGTGACAAAGCTCAAGCTCATCGCGTGAACCATCTCCGCGGTGAGCCACCACCTTGACCCCGCGGTCGGAGGCGCTAGGACGCGAGCATCGCCATGAACTCATCTACGTTCATTGCGTCCAGCGCCGCCTGCTCTTCGAAAACCTGAATGATTCGAGACCGCTGTTTGCCCTCAAAGCGGTTCTCAATCGCCTGCTCGAACTTCTTCCAAAGCAGCGGCTGCGCGTCTTGCCGCCGCCGGCGATGGCCGATCGGATACTCAACTTCGATGCGGTCGGTCGAGCTGCCGTCGTCGAAGAAAATTTGCACGGCGTTTCCGATGGATCGCTTCTCCGGATCGAGATAATCCTTGGTGTACTGCGGGTTTTCGATCACCTGCATCTTCAGCCGCAGCGCGTCGATCCGCGGATCGCGCGCGGCCTCGTCCTCATAATGCTCGGCCGTCAGCGTGCCGTGGATCAGCGGCACCGCGACCATGTACTGGATGCAGTGATCACGATCGGCCGGGTTGGCGAGCGGCCCGGTCTTGTCGATGATCCGCACCGCCGACTCCTGCGTCTCGATCACGATCCGCGAGATTGCTTGCAGCCGATCCTTCACCACCGGATGCAACGCGATTGCGCACTCCACCGCCGTCTGCGCATGGAACTCCGCCGGGAACGAAACCTTGAACAGCACGTGCTCCATGACGTAGCTGCCCAGCGGCCGCGCCATGGCAAAACGCTGACCTTTGAAGAGTACATCATAGAACCCCCAGTTCTTCGCCGTCAGCGCCGAGGGATACCCAGTCTCCCCCGTCAGCGCGATCAGCGCATGCCGAACCGCGCGGCTCGTCGCGTCGCCCGCCGCCCAGCTCTTGCGCGAGCCGGTGTTGGGGGCGTGGCGGTAGGTGCGTAACGCGCCTCCGTCAAGCCAGGCGTTGGAAACCGCATTGATTACCTGCTCACGCGTGCCGCCAAGCATCGCCGTCGCCACCGCCGTGCTGGCAACCCGCACGAGAATGACGTGATCGAGACCCACCCGGTTGAATGCATTCTCCAGCGCCAGCACGCCCTGGATTTCGTGCGCCTTGATCATTGCCGTCAGCACATCCCGCACGGTCAGCTTCCGCCCGCCCTTGCGCGAGAGATAGTCGGCGCAAGCCAGGATGGCCCCGATGTTATCGGATGGATGCCCCCACTCAGCGGCAAGCCAGGTGTCATTAAAATCGAGCCAGCGGACCAGCGCCCCGATATTGAACGCCCCCTGCACGGGATCGAGCTCAAAGCTCGTTCCCGGCACCCGCACGCCGCCTTTCATCTCCGCTCCCGGCACCACGGGCCCGAGCAGCTTCCTGCACGCGGGAAACTCCAGCGCCATCATCATGCAGGCGATCGAATCCATCAGGCAGAAGCGCGCGGTGTCATACGCTTCGGCGCTGTCGATGCCGGTGGAGAGCACGTAGTCGGCAATCTCCACCAGCAGCGCATCCGGCTCCGGCCGCTGGGCGTTGGTCTCGTGGCTCATGGTCAGTTTCCTCGGCGTACCCGGCTACCGCTTCTCCATCGGCGCGAACTCGCGGGGTTCGGGGCCGATGTAGTCGGCGGCGGGGCGGATGATCTTGTTTTCGGCGCGCTGCTCGATGATGTGCGCGCTCCAGCCGGCGGTTCGGGCAATGACGAACATCGGCGTGAACATGGCAGTCGGAATGCCGAGGAAGTGGTAGGCGCTGGCGGCGTAGAAATCCAGGTTGGGGAAAAGGCGCTTCTCGCGCATCATGACCGCTTCGATGCGCTCAGAGACGGGGTAGTAGCGCTTGTCGCCGACTTGAGTGGCGAGCTTCTTGGCCTGGGCTTTGACCAAGTCCGAGCGCGGGTCGACGACGGTGTAGACGGGGTGGCCAAAGCCCAGGAGTTTTTCCTTTTTCGCCAGGGCGTCCATGATGCCGCGCTCGGCTTCGTCCGCCTGGTGGAAGCGCTCGATGAGCTCCATCGCGCCTTCGTTCGCGCCGCCGTGAAGCGCGCCGCGGAGCGAGCCGATCGCACCGGTGATCGCGGAATAGAAGTCGCTCATCGTGCTGGTGACGAGCCGCGCGGTGAAGGTGGATGCGTTGAACTCGTGCTCCGCGTAAAGGATGAACGTGACATCGAGCGCTCGGCGTTCGAGCTCTGTCGGCGGGCGGTCGTGGAGCAGGTGGAGCGTGTGGCCGGCGATGGTTTGGTCGTCGGTGTTCACGTTCAGTGCGCGCCCCGTCTTGTGATACTGGTGCCAGTACATGAGGATCGACGGGAAGATCGCCAGCAATCGCTCGGCGATCTGGAGCTGCTGATCGTGCGATCGCTCCTGCTCAAGGCAGCCGAGCATTGAGCAGCCGGTGCGCATGACGTCCATCGGGTGCGCGTCGGCAGGGAGTTTCTGGAGCATGTACGCGAGGTCGAGCGGCAACGAGCGGTTGGCGATCAGGCGCTTCTGGAAAGCGCCCAGCTCGGTTTGAGTAGGCAGGTTTCCGTACAGAAGCAGGTAGGCGACTTCTTCGTAGGTGGCGCGCTCGGCGAGATCCTGGATGGAGTAGCCGCGATAGTGCAGGCCTTTGCCTTCGCGTCCGACGGTGCAGATCGCGGTCCTTCCCGCGGATTGGCCGGACAACGTGACTGACTTCTTACCCTCTGCCATAGAAACTCCGTCAAATGAATCGGAAACTAAAAATCCTGATGTGAGATCTGATCGTTCAAGTTTCAGATCTCAAATCTCAAACCTTCTCGTCTTCAAATAATTCGTCCAACTTTTTCTCGTACGCATGATAGTCCAGCGTTTGATAAAGCTCTTCTCGGGTTTGCATTCGGTCAATGAGTGATTTTTGAGTGCCTTCGTTTCTAAGTGTTTGATAGACGTTCAGCGCGGCGGCACTCATGGCGCGAAACGCGGTGAGCGGGTAGAGCACGAGGCGCACGCCGGCGCCGCGCATCTCGTGGAGCGTGAAGAGCGGCGTCTTGCCGAACTCGGTGAGGTTGGCGAGGACGGGGGCCTTCACGGCGTGGGTGAACTTGCGGTACTCATCGATCGTGGTCAGCGCTTCGGCGAAGATCATGTCCGCGCCGGCTTCGAGATAAGCATTGGCGCGATCGATGGCGGCTGGCATGCCTTCGACTGCGTGCGCGTCGGTGCGCGCCATGACGACGAAGCCGCGGTCGGTGCGGGCGTCGACGGCGGCTTTGATGCGGTCGACCATCTCCTTTGGGGTGACGAGGGCCTTGCCCGGGCGGTGGCCGCACCGCTTGGCCTGAACCTGATCTTCCAGATGGATGGCGGCAGCGCCGGCGCGGGCCATGTCCTGGACGGCGCGGGCGATGTTAAATGCGCCGCCGAAGCCGGTGTCGGCGTCAACGAGCAGGGGAAGGTCTGTGGCGCGGGTGATTCGGCGGACGTCTTCGAGGACGTCGTTGAGCGTCGTGATGCCGAGGTCCGGCAGGCCGTAGGACGCGTTGGCAACGCCCGCGCCGCTGAGGTAAATGGCGCGGTAACCCGCTTCCTCGGCGAGCATGGCGCAGTAGGCGTTGATCGTGCCGACAACCTGGAGCGGTCGCTCGGCATCAAGGGCAGCGCGGAATCGGTCACCGGCGGTTTCCGTGGCCATGGCCGCATCTTACTGGATGATCCGCGGGGGCGACACTGAGGGGTCTCATCAGCTTCTGCAGCGAAGTTTTCGCAGTTGAGATGTTGCATCAGGAGAAACGGGAGCGACGCCACGGACACTGCTGAGTCTTTGCCGTCACCCTCTCGCGGGGGATGAGGCGGATACGGAAGAGGGAGTCGATTTTCCGCTAAGCCAGATGTGCCGGTTGTTCTGAAAAACCCTCTCCCTACCCTCTCCCGGCGTACCGGGCGAGGGGCAGAGAGGGAAGGAAGATGTTGTGGAGGTGGCGAGTTAACTGCGCGATCGGTTCGGACCAGTCATCGATGCGCGCTTGGCGGAAGAGGCGCATCGTGGGGTACCAGGGGGTGGTGGTTGGGTCCAGCATCCAGCGCCAGTCGGTGACGTGGGGGAGGAGCGTGAAGGTCGGTCTGGCGAGTGCGCCGGCGAGGTGGGCGACGGCAGTGTCAACGGTGATGACAGCGTCGAGATGCGCGATGAACGCGGCGGTGTCGGTGAGATCGGCAATGTTGGCGGAGAGATCGATCAAGTGCATCCCCGGCGGGGGGGTCGCGGCTTGCAGAGACGGTCGGCCTATTTGGAGGCTGAAGAAGGTAATGTGATCGTGGGTGAGCGGGGCGAGCTCACTTAACGTGACGTTGCGCTTGGGATTCGTATCGCTGCCCGACCAGGCTAGGCCTACCCTGAACTTTCTGGTGGAGGGGAGCGCGATGCGCTGGCGCCACGTGTCGATTTTGTCACGGTTTGGCTGGAGGTAGGGGACGGTATGGGGGATTGAATCGACGGTGGTTTGGAAGAGGAGCGGCAGGCTTGCGAGGGAGATGTGGACGTCGAAGGGAGGCACGGGTGCGCCTTGTTCTACGACAGCCGTGACGTTGGGCAGAGATTGGAACAGGCGGAGCAGCGGCGCTGGCGCTTCAAGCATGACGTTTCCGCCGAAGCGCTGCTGGATGAGCGGGGCGTAGCGGGCGAACTGGATCATGTCGCCGAGGCCTTGCTCGGCGTGGATGAAGAGGGTGCCGCTTCCGAGCGGTGAGCCATCCCATCGCGGCTGGTCGAAGTGGGGGCGCTGGCTTGGGAAGTCGGACCAGCGCCACCGCCATTCGTACTCGCGCCACCCCGCCTCGTAGTCGCCGGCGGCAAGGAGCTGGAGGGCGAGGTGGTAGCGAGCCATGGCGTCGTTGGGATCGACTTCGAGGGCGCGTTGGTAGGCGGCGGTGGCGGAACGGGCATCGCCGGTCATGTACAGCGCGGTGCCGAGGTTAACGTGCAGCGTGGAGACGCTGGGATGGCGGGTGATGAGGTGCTGATATGTTTCGGCCGCTTCGCGCGGGCGCGAGGCGCGCATGAGGAGGTCGCCGAGACGGACGTGGAGATCGTCGTTCTCAGGCGTGAGACCAATCGCGCGGCGGAGGTGGTGGATCGACTGGTCCAGTGTTGTGGGATCGCTGGAGAGCAGCTCGGCGAGGTTGATGTGCGCTTGCACGAGCTGCGGGTTTAGCTCGGTGGCTCGTAAAAAGGCGGCGGTGGCTTGATCAGCCTCACCCAGCGCTGCGAGCGCATAGCCGAGGTTGCAGTGGGCTTCAGCGGAATTCGGCTGAAGCTCGAGGGCGCGGGAGATGAGCTGCTGAGCGGCGGCGGCGTTGCCGGTCTGGTAGGCGAGGACGCCGAGCATGTGGAGGGCGCCTGCGTGGTTGGGATCATCATTGAGGATCTGGCGGTAGAGTAGCTCGGCTTCGGCGAGGTGACCGGCGGTGTGGAGGTTGAGGGCGCGCTGCCAGTCAGGGGTCGATGACATGAGTGACCTCAGGCGAAGCTGAGCTGACGATAAACGCCGGGCGTTAATGTGGCGAGTGCAGCGAGCACTTCATGAACGTGTTGCTTGATTACGGGCCAACTCGTGGTGGGAGCACGAGAATCCACAGCGTTCGGTTGGTGAGGTTCTGTTGGTATCGCAGGTTCTGATCGGTTGTGATCAGACCGTCGAATCCCGCGGCTTCGGCGGCAGCAAGAAGGTCGCCGTTCGCGAGCTGCGCCCACCCTTCTTCATATGCCGTGCGAACAGTGTAACAGCCAAGTTCGCGGCGGAGCGGAACGGGAGTTCCTTGATCGAAAAGGATCTTCATTCGCTACGGGTGCGGGGTATTACATTTCGATCAAGCTGCGCTCCGCGTGATTGAGCACCGCTTCCGCCTGCTCGCGCGCGACACCGGGAAACCATTCGAGAAACTCGTCCAGACGCGCGCCGGATTCGAGGTTTTCGAACAGCGCCTTCACAGGGACGCGCGTTCCCTTGAAGACCCAGGCGCCCCCGACCTTTCCGGGGACGCGCTCGACCGCAGCGCAATCGTTCCAACGGAGCATAACGAATCCTATCTGATCTGGAGCAACCTATCCTCGCGCGAGCGCATCTGACTGCTTCACGAAGTTATCACCCTGCCATTCGCTGTCCTTGGTGACCATTCCCTTGGCCTTGGCGGCGGCCATGGCTTTGGCTTCGGCTTGGCGTTTTACCAGGTCGGCGTGCGTGGTGAAGTACTGGAGCGAGTGGCCTTTGAACTGGTCGATCGTTTCGAACTTGTGCTGCTCCATGAAGCTGAGGAGTTCGTCGCTCATCCGCTTGACCATGCCGTAGCCGAGCTTCATGACACCGGTGCAGACCTGGACGGTGTCGGAGCCGAGGAGGATGAACTGTGCGGCGTCTTTGCCGTTCTCGATGCCGCCGATGCCGGAGAGGGACCGGCCTTTGCCGGCCCAGCCGTCGCGGATGGTTTCGGCACATTCCTTGACCATGCGAAGCGCGATGGGTTTCACGGCGCTGCACGAGTAGCCGCCGGGCGTGGTGTAGCCTTCGACGGTGGGCTCGGGGCGGAGGGTTTCGAGATCGACGCCGGTGACGCAGAGGATGGTGTTAATGGCGCTGACGCCGTCGCAGCCTGCGCGCATGGCTGATGCGCAGCCGTCTTGAATGTGTGTGACGTTCGGAGTCAGTTTTGCCCATACGGGTACTTTCGCCGCGCTCATGACCCACTTGCAGACTTCTTCCATGATGCCGCAGTCCTGGCCCATGGCGGCGCCCATCTTTCGCTCAGGCAGGCCGTGAGGGCAGGAGAAATTCAGCTCGAATGCGTCGATACCGGTCTCCTGCGTTCGCTCGACGATTTCGATCCATGCGTCCTTGTTGTATTCCTCCATGATCGACGCGATGACGCAGCCGGTGGGGTACTTGTCCTTGAGCTGCTTGAACTCGTCGATCCAGGTTTTGAAGGGGCGATCCGAAATCAGTTCGATGTTTTGCCAGCCGTAAATCTCAGCGGACTTTTCGGTCTTAAGGCGCGCGTAGCGCGGCGCAACGTTGATCACCTTGGAGGCGTCGAGCGAGATGGTCTTGGCGATGACGGCGCCCCAGCCTTCGTCGAAGGCTTTGCCGATGACATTGGCGTTGGTGCCCGGAGGACCGGAGCCGATGACGAAGGGATTGGGGAGTTTCAGACCGTTGACCGTGCAAGCTAACGTTGCCATATCAAACCTCTTGTGGTTCTCGCTGTTTGGTTCCCATCATCAGAAGTGCATAAAGGACGAACGCGAGGAAGAACGTCACGAACCAGGCGTAGGTGTAGATGCGGTCGAGCGCGACGGGGACGGAGTCGACCAGCTTCACCGTATGGAGGAAGCCGGGAGTGCAGGGGGCGATGGCGATGAGGAGCGCGGCGGCCGCTTTCCAATTGATTCCACCGGAATAGGAATATCTGCCGCGGGGGTTGTAGAGATCGAGCACGTTGAGGTGGGTTTTCCGGATGAGGTAGTAATCGCAGATCATGATGCCGCCTACGGCGCCCAGGAGTGCGGAGTAGGCAATCAGCCAGGTGAAGATGTAGCCGTGCGGGTCGGCGATGAGCTTCCAGGGCATGATGACGATTCCAATGATCCCGGTGATAAACCCGCCGATGCGGAAGCTGATGACGCGCGGCCAGAGGTGCGCGAAATCGTTAGCTGGGCTGACGACGTTGGCAGCGATGTTGGTGGCGAGCGTCGCGAGAGCGATGGAGATCATCGCGATGGCCAGGGCGAACTTGTTCTGAAACTTGCTGAGCAGCTCAATCGGGTCCCAGATGTCGTGGCCGTAGATGATGATGGTCGCGGAGGTGACGGCGACGCCGATGAAGGAGTAGAGCGCCATGGTTGCGGGCAGGCCGATCGCTTGGCCGACGATCTGGTCACGCTGGGATTTGGCGTAGCGGGAGAAGTCGGGAATGTTCAGTGAGAGGGTGGCCCAGAATCCGACCATGGCGGTGAGGGCGGGGAAGAAGAAGAGCCAGAATTTTCCTTCCTGGGGCTGACCGGCCGCGAACTGCGACGGCTGGCTAAGCATGGGCCCAAACCCGTTGGCGCGGTTGTAGGCCCACGCGAGCAGCGCCAGGCCGAGCACAATCAGCAGAGGCGCTTTAATGTTGAGGAGAATGCGGATGGAGTTAATGCCTTTGTAGATGACGAAGATGTTGATGGCCCAGAAGATCAGGAACGCCAGGAACTGCCAGGACGTGTGGCCCACGGCTCCTGGCGCGGGTTTGATCGAAGGGAAGGCGATGACCATCAACTGAAAGAGTGCAGCGCCGCCGATCCAGGCTTGAATGCCGAACCATCCGCAGGCGACGAACGCACGAAGCAGCGCGGGGATATTGGCGCCCCATGTGCCGAAGCTGGCGCGGCAGAAGACGGGGAAGGGGATGCCGTACTTGGTACCGGCGTGCGCGTTGAGGATCATCGGGATCAGGACGATCAGGTTGCCGAGGAAGATGGTGAGTACGGATTGCCACCAGTTCATCCCGCCCGATACGAGTGAGGAGGCGAGCTGATACGTCGGGATGCAGGCGGACATGCTGATCCAAAGTGCGGCGATGGACCAGACGGACCAGGTGCGCTGGCGCGCCGAGGTGGGGGCGAGATCTTCGTTGTAAAGCGGGGATGTGGAGAGGTCGGCTTCGGTGTGGCCCACGAGAGATGCTGGAATGGCTTGAGTCGTCATGTATTTGCGTGGCATGGGCGTCTCGCCCATGCGCCTCTTGAACACCAGCATGGGCGAGACGCCCATGCCACGTTGGGAATCAGCTCATCATGCACGGGCCACGCTTGATGAACTGTCCTTCGCCGGGGCGGCCCTTGTACTCGTTATTTTCGATGATCACTTTGCCGCGGGAGAGGACGGTCTCGACGGCGCCTTTGATCTTGTAGCCCTCGAAGAGGCTGTAGTCGCAGTTCATGTGATGCGTCTTGGCGGAGATCGTGCGCTCTTTGGTGTGATCGAAGATGACGATATCCGCATCCGATCCCACGGCGATGGTTCCCTTCTTCGGGAACATGCCGAACATCTTGGCGCTGGCGGTGGAGACCAGGTCGACCCACTTGTTGAGCGAGAAGCCCCGCTGCATCGCGCCGTGGTAGACCATGGAGAAGCGGTCTTCGACGCCCGGGCCGCCGTTGGGGATCTTGGTAAACGTCTCACGGCCGAGCTCTTTTTGTCCCTTGAAGTAGAACGGGCAATGGTCGGTGGAGACTTCCTGGAGGTACCCGAGCTTCAAACCCTTCCACAGCGGCTCGATGTTTTCCCTGGGGACGAGCGGGGGGGTGAAGACGTACTTGGCGCCTTCGAAGTTAGGCTGGTCGTAAAGGGATTCGTCGAGGAAGAGGTACTGCGTGCACGTTTCACCGTACGCGGGGTTGCCTTCGTCGCGGGAGCGGACGATTTCCTGCATCGCGCTTTCACAGGAGACGTGGACGATGAAGACGGGAGATTTCGCAAAGGCCGCAACTTTCACCGCACGGGCGACGCCGTCCGCTTGCATCACCGGCGGGCGCGAGACGGCGTGGTACTTCGGCTCTGTCTTACCTTCGCTCACGAGGATGCGAATCTTTTCTTCAATTGCTTCGCCGTTCTCGGCGTGGACCAGGGTCATGCCACCAAGCTCACCGGCGCTTTTCATCACGCGGTAGACCGTGGGCTGGTCGATCATCAGCACGCTGGGGTAGGCAAGGAAGATCTTGAAGGTGGTGACGCCGGCGTCGTACAGCCGCTTCATCTCCGCCTGGTCCTGATTCTCGAACTTGGTGACGGCCATGTGCCAGCCATAGTCGATCGCACATTTGCCTTCGGATTTGGCAATCCAGCTCTCGTGCGCTTGCGTCATTGTCGTGCCGCGGGATTGGATGGCGAAGTCGATGATCGAAGTCGTCCCCCCAAACGCGGCCGCAATCGTCCCACTCTTGAAGTCGTCCGAAGAAATCGTCCCCCCAAACGGCAACTCCATATGCACATGCGGATCAATTCCCCCCGGCACCACCAGCTTCCCCGCCGCGTCGATCGCGCGTTCGGCCTGCATGGGCAGGTTCTTCCCAATCGCCGTCACCTTATCTTTCTCAATAAAAACATCGGCGACGTAGTCATCGACAGCGGTAACCACGCGGCCGTTTTTGATCAGGGTTGACATGACAAACCTCGAAATGCGGAACACGAATCTGCACGAATCGCACGAATCTGCACGAATTCAAAAAGAGCGTCAGAGAATCACGCGCTTCCAATCGAGTTGACCGGGATCACCGAAGTTGATGATCACGCCGAGCCGCAAGCCGGTCGCTTTCAGATAGTTAAGCACTTGTGCTTCTTCCACATCACCGATCCGCTCGATGCACTTTAACTCGACGAGGACGGCGCCAAAGCAGATTAGGTCGGCACAAAACGTTTTCTTCAGCACACGCTCCTTGTACTTGATCCGCAACAGAACCTGCGGCTGGAACGGAACAGTGCGATCGCTCAGTTCCCACTCCATTGCCTCCTGGTAAACGCTTTCGAGGAAACCGGACCCCAACTCATTGTAAACGTCCATTGCAGCTCCCACGATGGCATATACCTCTTGCTTATACAGCAGTTCCGGCATACTTCCTCTCAGTCCTTATTCGTGGAGATTCGTGCCATTCGTGCGGATTCGTGTTCCTCTTCCTACATCTTCGCCGCCACCGTCAACCCCGCGTCGATGGCGTCGGCTAGCAGGTCGGCTTCTTCTTTGGTGCTGTTGAGCATCATGCCGGTGCGGATGACGTTGCCCCAGACGCCGCCTTTGCCGATCAGGACGCCGCGCTTCTTGGTTTCCTCGAAGACGGCGACGGTGGCCTGGGGGTGCGGCTCTTTGGTTTTGCGATCTTTAACGAGCTCGAGCGCTTGCATCATCCCGAGCCCGCGGGCGTCGCCGACGATGGGGTGCTTTTCCTTGAGCTGCGCGAAGCGTTCGCCGAGATGTTTCCCGACGACGGCGCAGTTCTTCACGAGGTTGTTGTCTTCGATCACTTTGATCGTCGCGTGGGCGGCGGCGCAGGAGACGGGGTTGCCGCCGAAGGTGGCGAAGGTGATGCCGGGGTATTTGTCGGCTACCTCGGGCGTGGCGATCGTCAGGCCGATAGGGGAGCCGTTGCCCATGCCCTTGGCGCTCGTGAGTACATCCGGCGTGACCTTCCAGTGGCTGATGCCGAACATGTGGTCGCCGGTGCGGCCCCATGCGGCCTGCACTTCGTCGCTGATGAACAAGCCGCCGTACTTCCGCGCGATCCCAGCGGCTTTCTCAAAATAGCCCGGTGGCGGGACGATGAAGCCGCCGGCGCCAATGACGGTTTCGGCGAAGAAGGCAGCAATTTCGCCGCCGGTCTCGGTGAGGATCAGCTCTTCAATGTCTTCCGCACACTTCAAGCCGCACTCCGGATAGCTCTGGCCGAAGGGGCAACGGTAGCAATACGGCGCGTGCGCATGATGAATTCCCGGCATCAGATTCGGCGGCTTCTTCCAGGAACTCTGTCCGCACATCGCCAGCGTCTGCGCGCTGCGTCCGGAATACGAGTGGCGCAGCACGACCAGCGGAACGCGGCCGGTGTAGGTGCGGGCCGCGGCGACGGCGGTTTCGTTTGCTTCCGTTCCCGATGAGGTGAAAAAGGTCTTCTTCAGGTTCCCCGGCGCGATCTGCGCCAGCTTCTCCGCCAGGTCGCTCTGCTGCTTGTTGGCGTAGAGCGTGGAGGTATGCACCAGCTCTTTCACCTGCTTCACGATTGCTTCGGTGACTTTCGGATTGGCATGGCCGACGGAGACGGTGAGGACGCCGCCGAATGCGTCGAGATATTTGTTCCCCTGATCGTCCCACACCCAGGACCCTTCGCCGCGGGTGATCGCGATCGGGTCCTTGTAATACATGCTGACGGCGGGGAAGAGATATTCTTTGTGCTTCCGAATCGTTTCCGATGTGCTCATAGCCACTCTTTGAAAGGATGTGAAAACGGAGAACGCAAACCGCGAAATGTTAACAAGTGGCCGCGGGGACTGCACGAGAAAGTTGTGCCGTTTTTCAGCTAGAGTGGCGGACGAAGGCGGATCTTCCGGGGCGTAACGATGGCAAGACGACCTTCAAGCCTCGCTACAACGTCATCATGCGAAAGAAGGTTCCTTAGCGCAGACAGCTTTTCGTCGATGCTCTGATCCACCGTCTGAAAGATCACGATGCCGGGGTACGCCTGCGGTGGGTATACGCGAATGTCGCCGAAGCCCCAGTCTTCCGTAAGGATGCCAAGGCGGTTGACCTTGGCATGTGCAGCAATCTCGCCATCGGGCGCCGCCCCAAGTCCAATATCGCGAACATCCAAAGCTTGATGTCCCGCCTGATCCAGCATCGGCGCCAGTTCCCGAGGCAAGCAAGCATCGATCAGGAAGCGCAAGCTGCATCCTTTTACTTGCTTGCTGGGACGTGATCCCAGTCGGCAACCAGCTCGTTCGCAAAAGCAATCGCCGCACGGACATCTTCGGCGGTGATTCCAAACGATTCTGCCACGCGCTCAACGCTGTCTCCGGCCGCCAGCGCCCCCAGCACAGTGCGCACCATCACTCGAGAACCCGCAATCACGGGCTTGCCATGACAGCGAGTGGGATCAACTTCTACACGATGGGCGATCTCTGACATCCGGTTACCTCTGTTGCATTGTATCACGCAAGTAGATTGGGCGTCTTCTGTGCAACGCCGAAGTTGAAGGATCGTTTGCCCCCCATCAGCAGCGTGAAATGCCAGCCAATTGCACACGTTGGCGAAAAAGTCTCTATAATGCTGCCCCGCTTCTTCAGGAGTATTCATGTCTCAAACCGACACTGCGCCCTCGCAAAATACCCAATCCATCGAGACCGTGCCCTGCCTGATCAACGGCAATTGGTCGCCCTCAACTTCATCGCGATTCGGTGAAGTGTACAACCCTTCCAGCGGGCGGCTGATTGCTAAGGTTCCATTCTGTAGCGCCGGCGAAGTGGACCAGGTGGTGCAGGCGGCGCAGGCGGCGCTGCCGAAGTGG
>DASVUC010000219.1:0-1519 GCA_036387255.1 Tepidisphaeraceae bacterium
CCGCCGGTGACATCGTCGGTCCCGACGCCGCCGTTCACGTCGTCGTTACCGCCGCCGCCGTCGAGCTTATCATCGCCTTCGCCGCCGACCATGCGGTCGTTGCCCGCGCCGCCAACCATCATGTCATTACCGGCCATGCCCATCATTTTGTCATTGCCGGCGGCGCCTTCCATGCTGTCGTTGCCATTACCACCATCGAGCTTGTCGTTGCCTTTGCCGCCCGAAAGGCTGTCGTTGCCATCGCCGCCGCTGATCTTGTCATTCCCATTGCCCCCGTCCAGCGAGTCATCGCCCTTCGTCCCCACGATCACGTCATTGCCAGCCCCACCGTGTACGGTTATCGGCCCGCCGAAGAACCCGTCGCTCATCACCTTGACTGAATCGCTCCCGCCCTTAGCGTCGACGTCCGCCCCTTTCACATCCGCCAGCATAAATTCCGTCGTCTGCTTGTTCACCGTCACGAGCAGTTTCGAGTGATCCTCATTCACCGAAAACACGATCACATCGCGCTTCTCCGTCCCCACCACGTGAACCACGCCGCTGCTGTCCATCGTCGGCGCCACGGCCATCGCATGACCCGCCAGCATTCGCCGGCCTTCCAAGCCCTCAATCAACGCACGGTTCATTTTCTGATTTCTGCTCATAACTCGATGCTCCTCAGTTGCTTGCCACTGATATGCATAACGATAAACATCCCGCCAAATAGAAAGTGGCTGAGAACCGGCCCCTGTTTCCCCAAATCATCCCCTTTTTCCTGTGGACGAGCTGTGGAAGCGGTGTCAGCGGGAACATAGGCGCCTTGGATCGCCTGTTCCGGCCCCATAACATGCCCCCATGCAGCCGTACCTCGATCTCGTCCGCCAGGTCCTCCAAGATGGTGAACCCCGCGCCGACCGCACCGGCGTCGGGACGCGAAGCCTCTTCGGTAACCAGATGCGCTTTGACCTGGCCGAAGGATTTCCCCTCCTCACCAACCGGAAGATCCACACGCGCTCGATCATCCACGAGCTCCTCTGGTTCATCCGCGGCGAAACCAACATCCGCTATCTCAAAGAGCACAACGTCAGCATCTGGGACGAATGGGCCGACCCAAACGGCGAGCTCGGGCCCGTCTACGGCAAGCAGTGGCGATCCTGGGCTACCCCCGACGCCAAGACCATCGACCAGCTCCAGCAGGTCATCGACCAGATCCGCCGCGACCCTGCCTCGCGCCGCCTGATCGTCAGCGCGTGGAACGTTGCCGACATCCCGAAGATGGCTCTCGCCCCGTGCCATGTCATGTTCCAGTTCTACGTCTCCCGCGGCCAGCGCCTCTCCTGCCAGCTCTACCAGCGCTCCGCCGATCTCTTCCTCGGCGTCCCCTTCAACATCGCCAGCTACTCGATCCTCACGCACATGATCGCCCAGGTCACTGATCTCGAGCCCGGCGAATTCGTTCACACCATCGGCGACGCGCATCTCTACGAGAGCCATCTCGACCAGGCCCGCGAGCTCCTCAGCCGATCCTCGCGCCCGCTCC
>DASVUC010000220.1:0-8473 GCA_036387255.1 Tepidisphaeraceae bacterium
TGTGGACGGGCGGGGGTGAAGAGCACTCCGTAGTCATCAACGCGGCGGGGGAGCTGTGCGGGTTCAATCGGTATGGGCACGTGTTTGAGCCTCGCGCGTTCGATTGGGTGGCGCAGCAGCTTGTCGAGAAGGGATCTGTTCGGCGCGCGGTGCTGGGGATTTTCATCGTCGAGCTTGGGCCGGACGATCCCGCGCGAGCAAAGTACCCTGAGGCGCTGGGGAATAAGCCGGCGACACGTGTGGAGACGGTCGGATCGGATTCGCTCGCGGATCGGGCCGGGCTTCAGCAGGGCGACATCATCCTCTCGATCGGCGGAGACCCGGTGAATGATCTGGCGCATTTCGCGGCGGTCGTGGCTAAGCGCACGGGCCAGCGGGCAGAGGTGAAAATCCTGCGTGATGGGAAGGAGATGGGGTTGATGGTGGAGTTGATGGCGAAGGAAGAGAAGTAGTTGCCGGCCGTGTGGGGGTAAGCGTCACATCAGTCTCCTCTTCAAATGAACGAGAGCGCGTGAAGAGGCAAGAGGAGCTGGGTCCCATAATGGCCGCACGCGGGGCGAGGTGGGGAGAAAATATTGCAACCGATGCAAAATGGCCGGTCGGTTCCCTTAATTCAGTTTGATCCTGCGACGATGACACAAGAGCGGAAGCAGTTGGAGTTTCCGCGCCTTGGGAATCGGTCTGCATGGATACAGAGCCCGTCCAAAGCCCCAGCATGTTGGCAAGAGTGGCGCAATCACTCGCGAAGGTGGGGCGTGCGCGCGGGTGGTCCCAGCGGCTGGGGCTTCAAGGCAAGTTGATCATCTGCTTCATGATGCTGCTGGTGGCGGCGCTGGGTGGGAGCCATTTTGTGTTCCTGCGGGAATCACGGGCGGCGCTATTGCATGGGGCAAGTCAGCGGGCGCTGTGCGTGGCACAGACGCTGGCGATGGCAGGGCGTATCCCGTTGGATGATGTAGATAAAGACGAGCTGTCCAAGATGGCTCGCGAGTTTGTGAAGAACGAAGAGATCGTGAACGTCGCGTTCGCCGACGCGAGTGGAAGAGTCCTGGCGGCTTTTTGTCCGGACCCGGATTTTCACTGGCAGGATCTGACGCCGGATGGGCGCGTGGATCCGCAGGGCTTGATGAAGCCTCGGCAGGGGAAGAGCAAGGTGCTGGGGTCCTACGTTACGGTGACGGCGCCGGTGGTGCGGACTATTCCCAACCACGGGCCTGAGCCGCGCATGAGCACCACGAGGCTCGTGGGTTATGTGACGCTCAGCACATCACTCCAGGAAGAAGAGGCGGGGCTGCATCGCGTGTATGGCGTGCTGGTGATGGTCGGCTGCGGCGTGCTGCTGCTGACGTTCCCGGCGGTCTATGCACTGGTGCGGAGGATCTTCCTTCCGATTCGGCAACTGGTGAACGCGACGAACTCCATCGCGGCGGGTGATCTCGATTCACGGGTGGCTATCGATCGGCCGGACTTGATCGGAACGCTCGCCAGATCGTTCAACGAGATGGTGAAGCAGATCAAGCGGCAGCGGCAGGACCTGGCAAATGCGAATCACGACCTTGAAGAGAAGGTGAAGCAGCGCACGAGCCAGTACGAGGCGGCGAACAAGCGCCTCAAGGTGGAAATCGCGGAGAAGGAAGACTTCCTGCGTGCCGTGTCGCATGACCTGAATGCGCCGCTGCGGAACATCTCCGGCATGGCGACGATGCTGCTGATGAAAAGCCGGGAGAAGTTCGACACGGAAGTGATTCACCGTCTGGAACGCATCCAGCAGAACGTGCAGATCGAGACGGATCTGATCGCGGAATTGCTCGAGTTGAGTCGCATCAAGACGCGGCGCCAGAAGATGGAGCCGGTGGACATTGAGAAGATGGTCCACGAGATCGGGGGAATGTTTGAGAACGATCTGAAGAGCAAGCGGATCGAGCTGATTCTGGACACGCCGCTGCCAATGCTGCTGTGCGAGCGGGCGCGGTTGCGGCAGGTGTTCCAGAACCTGATCGACAACTCGATCAAGTACATGGGCGAGGGATTGACGCGGGAGATCCGCGTGGGTTGCATCGTGCGCCCCAGCGAGGCGGAGTTCTACGTGCGCGATACCGGCATCGGCATCGATGCGGAGGACAAGGACAAGGTGTTCTTTGTGTTCCGTCGCGGAAGGAACACGCAGACGCAGAACGTGCCTGGCAAGGGCGTGGGCCTGGCGAGCGTGAAGAGCATTATCGAGACGTACGAAGGATCGATCTGGGTTGAGAGTGAGATCGGACAGGGGAGCACGTTCCGCTTCACGATCAACGGGAAGTTTGTTCCAGGCGCGAATGGTCCGGCAAGACCGGGAGCGAAGGCCGCATAGAAGAAGTTGAGGTGTTTATGGTTGCACAGGCAAATACGAGCGGGGGACCAATTGTGGTGCTGCTCGTGGATGATGATCCGGATTGCCGGATGCTCATTCGGGACGCCATCGGTGAATGCAAGATCAGCAACTCTGTTCACGAAGTGTGCGATGGCGCAGAGGCGCTGGAGTTCCTTCGCCGGCAGGGAAAGTTCAGCAACGCGCCGCGCCCCGGGCTGATCTACCTGGATATCGAGATGCCGCGGTTGGATGGCCAGACCACGCTCCGGCAGATCAAGGCGGATCCGAATCTGCGGGATATTCCGGTTGTGATGATGACCGGCGTCTGCGAGGAAGAGCAGATGAAGACGGCCGCGATCAACGGAGCGAATTCTTACACGCTCAAGCCCGCCAGCGCGGAGCAGTTCCTCAAGACAGTGCTGACGAGCACGAACTACTGGCTGTCGATCCACCAGCAGCCGGACCATCATGTGGACGCCGCCCAGTGCCGGCGGTCCGGTAACTATGGCGCGAAGGTGTAATTTGCCTGCGGGTTGGATGAATCGTAAGTGTCAGCTAACGGCACAAGAGAGAGTGGGAACGTGGAATCGCTGAAACTGTTGATCATCGAAGACGATCCGGACCAGCGCGAGCTGATTCGCGAGCAGGTGGAAGACCGGTTCGGCACCGGGACGGTGACGGGTGTCGACGGCCGGCGCGCGGCGCTGGAGCATGACCTGCATGACTTTGACCTGATCCTGACGGACTACAACCTGCCCGACGGCACCGGGATGGATGTGCTTAAGGACGTGCAGAAGCGCTGCAATACCCCGGTGATCATGGTGACGGGGGAGAACGTCGGCACTATCGCGACGGAAGCGATCCGGCAGGGGGCGGTGGATTACATCGTGAAGTTCGGCGATTACCTCTTCACGATCCCGCTGGTGATCGAGAAGAACCTGACCGTGGCGCGGATGATCCGCGAGCGCGAAGATCTGCGGCGGCAGCTGGAAGAAAAGAACGCGCAGCTCGAGCAGATGGCAGCGACGGACCCGCTGACGGGGCTTTACAACCGCAGGTATTTCGGGCGCGTGCTGGACCAGATGTTCGCTGAGGCGCAGCGGCACGATCAGGATCTGTCGTGCGTGATGATCGACCTGGATCAGTACAAAAAACTGAACGACACCTTCGGGCACCTGGTGGGCGATGAGCTGCTGGTGTCGGCTGGGAAATGCATCTCCGCCAACATGCGGCGGATGGACGTGGCGGCACGGTATGGCGGCGATGAGTTTGTGCTGCTGCTGCCACACGCCGGCACCGATGAGGCGGCGAAGGCCGCCGGACGAATCCGCGAAGAGTTCAAAGCGGCTTCGGCGGCGATCCTGAAGACGGGCAGCGGTGTGACGATGTCGGTGGGCATCGCTTCGGTGAAGACGCAGGATCTGACTCGGGCGGATCAACTCGTGGCGCGGGCGGATGAGGCGCTGTACCGGGCGAAAGAGGCAGGGAAGAACCGCGTGACGGTGGCGACGGCGCCGCTGGTGGCGGCGTAAGGGGCGCTTGGTAAGAAGGTAAATTGATCTCTTGACGGACTAAGCCCCGGGATTGCAATCCCGGGGCTTGGTGCTTGGGAGGATCATTGGCAAACTCTGATCTCGGGTCGTTCCGGAAGAGCACTCACCCTGCCCTCTCCCGGAGTGCCGGGAGAGGGGGAGAGGGGAAACGGCGACGGGATTGCTTCTTAAGTCTTCACCTGCATCGCCAGGATTCGTGCGATCGCTTCGCAGATCTCTGTGCGGTGGATGCCGTTCAGCGCAAGCGCGAGTTGGGTTTCCATCAGGCCGTAGGGGATGCCTGTGTCATATCGCTGTCCCTTGGTGATGTAGATGTAGTACTTTCCGGTTTGCTCGCGGAGGTGTTCCTGGGCGGCAGTGAGCTGGATTTCACCTTTTTCGCGGATGTCGTTTTTGATGAGGTATTCCAGCGAGTCGAAGATGCGGGGGGAGAAGACGTGCATGCCGAAGTGGGAGAGGTAGTTGCCGGCGGGCAGGCCGGGGGTGGAGAGCTCCTTTCTCGCGACCTCGATAGAGGGTTTCTCGATGATGAGCTCTGCGGCGTAGATGCCTTTGTCGGCGTCGACAGGGTTGCCGCGGATGGTGCCAAAGAGGTGGAGGTGGCGCTCCATCGTGGGCTGCACGCTGGTGACGGCGTCGACGTCGTGGGATTCAAAGACGCTGGTGATCTGGCGGGCGCAGCGGTCCTTGGTGTCGGAGACGTAGACGTGATCGCCGAGCATGAGGATGAACGGTTCATCCGCAGCGAACTTCTTTGCCTGGTAGACGGCGTGGCCGAAACCTTCGGGGGAATCCTGCTCGGCGAAGTGGAGACGCTCGGCGAAGGAGCCGAGCTTCTCGCTGGCAAGGATGGCCCAGTCTTTACCGCGGAAGGTCTTGGCTTCATCCGCGGTCAATCGGCGGAAGTAGTCGCGATAGAGATTTTCTTCGCCGGGCGCGGTGACGATGCAGATTTCCTCGATGCCGGAGTCAATGGCTTCTTCAGCGATGATCTGGATGACCGGCTTGGTCAGGCCGTCGCGGTCCACAAGCGGGAACATTTCTTTTTGCACGGCGGACGAGGCGGGATACTGACGGCTCCCGCGACCGGCGGCGGTGATGACGGCTTTGCGGACCTTGGGCATTGAGCGTGACTCCTTCGGCGGGAGGGTAAGTTTTTCATCCGCGTTGGCAATTGCCGGGCCGGATCGACGGTGTCTGAGCTAACATGCTCGCATGTCTCTCCCGATCCTCAATGTTCATCACGCTTCGAATGAAGATCTGATCCGGTACTTCTACCGGACGGAATTGCACTGGACGCGGAATCTGGCGGAAGAGACGGTGCTGGAATTCGGGACGGCGTTTGCGAATCGCCAGATTCCCACCACGTACATTGCGAACCGGATGTTCGATGTGGCGCTGCCGGAAGGGATGACGCCGGAGCAGGCGATGGAGGAGGCTCAGGCGCATTTTGCACAAGCCGGGACGACCTGCTGGAGCTGGGTGATGGCGCCGACGAGCGATCCTGAGCGGCGGCGGGTGATGGTGGACCATCTGGTGTCGCAGGGGTATGTGGAGCGCTCGTTTAACATCATGCACCTGGCGTCGATGCCAAGCGGGAAGGTTGATGAGGTTGCGGGGCTGACAATCATCCCGGCGCGGGCGAGCTTCAAGCATTATCGCGCGCTGGCGGAGGAGTGGGCGGGGGAGTTTCGAACGAAGGATTTTGCCGATGCGGTGATGATGCAACTGGATGATCCGCACGTGGATTCGCTCCTGGCGATCAAGGATGGAAGGGCGGCTGCGTTTGTTGCGGTGCTGGCGGCAGGGGACATCGGCGGCGTGCAGGAACTGTTCGTGACGAAAAACTTCCGCGGGCAGGGGATCGGTCGCACGATGATGAGCCGCGCGATGGAGATCTGTGCCAGATCGTTATTTCGACATGTGTTTGTTGGAGTTCATTCGGACAACGCGGCCGCGATGAAGCTGTATTCGCATTTCGGGTTCCGCAAGATCGGCCAGTTCGTGTACTACCGATCGCCGCAGTAGCTGCAGCACCGGGCTCAGCAGTGTCTTGAGTAGGGATTATGACGAGCGGCTCCGACTCGCTTGGGAATGCGGCGGGGCACGCGTACGATGTCGCCTCACGCACTTCTTTTTGGAATCAATCCTTAAGCAGGGAAGCTTTGCAGTTGTTGGAGATGGGTTGCATGTTGAACAGGCAGGAATCGGGGCGATGGGTGAAGGTGCAATCGGTGATCGAAACGCTTGAGCGGAGGACATTCCTCGCTGCGCACATCGCGGGCAATGCGTCGGTGTTTGCAACGATCCAGGCGGCGGTGGATGCGGCTTCGCCCGGCGCGGTGATCGACGTCGATGCGGGTACGTACAGCGAGAACGTGCAGATCAACAAGAAGCTGACGCTGCGCGGCGCGCAGGCGGGTGTGGATGCACGCTCGCACACGCGCATCGCGGGGGCCAGGGAAACAATCCTCAACGGCACCGTGATCTGGGACGGCTCGCGCAGCGCCTCGTTTTTTATTGCGGCGGACGGTGTGACGCTCGACGGCTTTGTGGTGCAAGGGGAGACCAGCAAGAGTCTCACCAGCGGGGCGGGCGTGGTCATCGGGCCACGAGTGTCCGGCACGAAGATTTACAACAACATTATCCAGAACAACGTTGCCGGCTTGTTCCTTTCGAACTACAGCTCAGCACAGCAGGCAGTGATTCAGCACAACGTCTTTCGCTACAACAACAACGCGGGAGACAATGGCGGGCGAGGGATCTACACCGACGGCGGCATCACGGGCGGGAACCTGACCAACGTGCTGATTGACGGCAACACCTTCATCAGCAACTTCGGCGGCGCGGGAACAACAACGTACGAGTCGGCGATCTCCCTGGAAGCTCGCACTGCGGGCTCGCAGTCGAACGTTACCATCTCTAACAACGTCTTCGACGACAACGGCAAGTCAGTGATGGCGTACAACGCTAACCAGGTTAGCGTGCTCAATAACGTGGTGACCTGGAGCCGCGATCAGTGGTCGGCGGCGCTGCGCTTCGAAGGCGGAACGAGCAATGTCGCCATCAAGGGTAACACCGTCTACAACAATCCCGGTGCAGCGCTTCGTGTGGATTCCAGCGGATATCCGGCCGGAAACACCGGCTTCACCGTCACCGGCAACAACTTCTACGCCACCGACACCGCTTACAACCCGCGCTATGCGCTGGTCGTCGATGACTACAGCGGCACATTTGACGCCACCGGCAATTACTTTGGCCCGGGCGACGGCGTGCTTAAGAACGGGAACAACGTCATCACCTCGCCCGCGGCTCCGGCGCCCATCGGCAACCGCCAGACGCCTTACTACGGGTTGGCGAGCAATACCGGTCTGCTGATCCAGGCGGAGGATTTCGATCACGGCGGCGAGAGCATCGCGTACCACGACACCGATACCTACAACAGCGGGCAGAAAGATCGACAGTCAGGTGTCGACGTTGAATCGACCACCGACGCGGGCGGAGGTTTCAACGTTGGGTGGATCCAGCAGAGCGAGTGGCTCGAGTACACTATCAACGTCGGCAGCAGCGGGCTCTATGACCTGGCGCTGCGAGTTGCTTCTGCGGCAGCGGGAAGTCTGTTCCACGTGGAAGTGGATGGCGCCAATGTCACCGGCGCCATGACCATCCCCTTCACCGGCGGCTTCCAGAACTGGACCACGATCAGCAAGGGTGGCATCGCGATCACCTCAGGTGAGCATGTGCTGAAGCTGGTCTTCGATCAAAACGCCCCCGCGGGATACGTCGGCAATGTGAACTGGATGAGGCTGACGAATACCGTGATCGTTTCGCCGCCGGCGGCGCCGAGCGCCTTGATCGCGGCGGCGGCTGGCTCGACCAAGCTGAATCTCGTCTGGCAGGACAACTCCACCAACGAGTCCGGCTTTATCATCGAGCGCTACACCGGGTTGGGCCCGTGGACAACTCTGGCCACGGTGAGCGCGGGCGTCACCAGTTACTCGGATGCGACGACGCGCGGTGGCGCCAGTTACGGCTATCGCGTCCGTGCCACCAACGTCAGCGGAAATTCCAGCTATTCCAACGAGTCGTGGGTGACGACGCCGGTTGCGTCCGTCACCACCTACCTCAGCGATCTGGCGTTCTCCGGCACGCCGATCAACGCCTGGGGACCTGTCGAACGCGACAGGAGCAACGGCGAATCCGGAGCCAGCGACGGCGGCACCATCACGCTCAACGGCGTGAAGTACAGCAAGGGCCTCGGCGTGCATGCGCGATCGGAAGTGAGCTACAACCTCAACGGCGCGTACAGCGCGTTCGCATCCGATATCGGCGTGGATGATGAAACCGGCCAATGGGGATCCATCATTTTCCAGCTCTGGGGCGACGGTTTGAAGCTGTTCGACAGCGGTGTGATGCTCGCCAGCAGCGCCACCAAAAGTGTCAACGTGAGCGTGACGGGCGTGAAGTCGCTGAAGCTCATCGTCACCGACAGCGGCGATGATGGCGACTACGACCATGGGGACTGGGCGAATGCGCGGTTGATGTCGTAATTCCCCGCGTAGCATGCGCG
>DASVUC010000221.1:0-13477 GCA_036387255.1 Tepidisphaeraceae bacterium
CGTCGCCAGCGCCATCAGCCCGCCTAGCGCATCGATCTCCCGCACCATCTGCCCCTTCGCGAGCCCTCCGATGGCCGGATTGCAGCTCATCGCCCCGATCTTTGAAGCGTCCAGCGTCACCAGCGCCGTGCGCGCCCCCAGGCGCGACGCCGCCCAAGCCGCCTCCGCGCCTGCGTGCCCGCCGCCGATCACGATGATGTCGAAGTGGTTGATCATCCGCCGCAGCAGAGCGTAGGGGCGGATGAGCGGGATTTCAAAGCCCTCACCGGCTCGGCTGCGTCGTCACTTTCGCCGGCAATTCCTGAAGCTGAAGCTGCACGGTTCGCCCGCTCGTCCACGGATCAGCTCCGGGTACACTCGCAGGTTCTGCGATATCCCTTCGATCCTCCCGCTTCTTCTCCATCGAAACCTCCAACCGCTGATCCCTCGCCTTCACAACCTCCGGCTTCAACTGCCCATCCTGCACAAACGCCATCATGAGCTGCGGAATCCCCAGCGGCAGCTTGTCCCCCCGATCCACCTGCCAAGTGTGAAAAGTTTTCCCATAAGTGCCGACGATCTGCTCCATCGCCTCGTGTTCAACCTTTGTCGGGATACCCGGCATCACCAGCTCGCCGCTCTTCACCTCGTACCGGTGACTATGCCACAGCCGCTTCTCCTCCTCCGGCAGCGTGCGGAAGAGCTTCTCGCTGATGATGTACTCGATCCCAATCAGCCGCGCGTTCTTTTCATTGCTGTCATATATCACGCACTGGTGGACGTCCTCGTTCAGGCGCGAGCAGTAGTGATGCGCCTCCACCTGCCGCCCCATGTCGTCGGCATAAAAGTGAAACCCGTTCAAGTACATGTCGATCGCCGCCAGCGGCGCTTTCGACTGAATCATATCCGCCCCCATCTCCAGCGCATGACTCTTCGGTGTCTTCGCGTCGCCCGGCGCGTCGGCCTTCTTCGAGTCATCATCCTTGCATCCCACCAGCAAAATGCCCACCGCCATTGCCGCCACCAGCACGTGTTTCATCATGTTCACGTTCATGACGCTGATGTACCGCGCCGCGCAACCTCTCAGCACCTGAGGAAAACACGAAGCAAAGAGAACATTCCATCTCCGTCCCGCTCGCGTATCTTCAATCGTCATGAAACGCGCTCTCTCCGCCGCCATGCTCCTCTTCGTCGCCGCCGCCCCGACGACACTTCCGGTGAAGATCGAAACTTTCAACACCGACCCCCAATGGGAATCCTTCAACAACCGCCAGACGCCCCCGCATTTCCCCACCGTCACCCAGGACTTCGGCTACGACCCGCAGCAGCAAGCGGTAGGGGGCCAAATCTGCCGAACCAGCGTCCCCGCATGGTACGCACTCAAGCTCGACAAGCCGCTCGACCTGAACCAGCCTCTCTCCTTCTCCGGCTCATTCTCCGTCCCGGAAGCCGAAGGTGGCGGCGTCTACCTCGGCTTCTTCAACCCCGCCGCCCTCCGCACCGGCGGACGTCCGCTCGGCTCATTCATGCTCTTCCTCGACGGTGCCAACACCTTCGTCCGCGCCTTCACCCGCACCATCGCTCCCGACAATCAGCAAATGGGCGCCCTCGTCCCGCCCGCCCCCAACGTCAAATCGGCCATCCCCATCCCCGCCGACGGGTCCAAACATCGCTTCACCGTCACCTACAACCACCACGCTGAAAATGGCGAAGGCGCCTTCACCGCGAAAGTCGGCGATCTCCCACCCTCCACCTTCACCCTCCGCCCGGGCGTCAAGCAGCAGCCGTTCGCGATGACCCACTTCGGTATCCTCAACAACCAGAAGCAAGGCTCACCCATGCGCGTCTACTTTCACGACCTGAAGCTGAACGACGCGCCGATCGATCTCGCCAAAGATCCCGCCTGGGAATCCAAAGGCAACCGCGTCACCTTCGAAGACCGCCACGTCGCCGGCTTCCAGAACTTTGGCTTCGACCCCGCTCGTAAAGCATTCGGCGGTACCGTCTGGCGCGAGGAAACACCAAGCTTCTACGCCGATAACATCGGCAGCCTCGACGCCACCCAACCTCTGGAAATCTCCGGCCAAGTCACGCTCCATATCGGCGCCCCCGACTCCGCCGCCTACCTCGCCTTCTTCAACGCCGACGAATTCAAGCGCGGCAAAGATGAAAACATCCTCGGCCTGCTCATCGAAGGCCCCAGCCGCGTCGGGCACTACATCCGCCCCGTCTTCCTCAACAAGAAGGGGGTCGGCGTCGAGCCCAAAACCGGCGCAGTCCTCCCGCCCGATGAAAAGCCCCACAGTTTTTCGTTGAAATTCGACCCCCTCCAAAGAACCATCACCGTCAACTTCGAAGGGCAAACCCAAACCATCGACGTCGCCGCCAAAACCCTCGACCGCGGCGCCGCCTTCACCCACTTCGGCCTCTTCAACGCCCTCGAAGGCGGCAGCGATGTCCAAATCTTTTTCGACAACCTCCGCTACACCCGCGCCGGAAACTGAGCGTCATGTCACGGGATCAAGAGCCAGTGCCGAATTTCATGACGGTTTCGTAAGATAGTCCCCATGTCTGCATCCACGCCCGCCATGACCGATGCGCCGTTCCAATTCCTCGACCCCGGCCCGCTCCGCGACCGCGAGCTGGTGCTCATGTGCGTGAAGCACGTCCCGGCCGACCCCGAGCGCGGCCTGGTCCCGTACTACATGTTCGACATGCGCGTACGCTATCAGACCGTCGGCCACATCAACCTCCGCATCGGCAACACAGATCACATCGTTCTTCACGCAGGTCACATTGGTTACGGCGTCGATCCCGCCCATCGCGGCCACCACTACGCCGAACGCGCCGCACGCCTGCTCTTCCCCCTCGCCCGCCAGCACGGCATCAACCCGCTCTGGATTACCTGCAACCCCGAGAACATCCCCAGCCGCCGAACCTGCCAGCGCCTCGGTGGCGAAATGGTCGGCATCATTGACCTCCCGCCGGACACCGAAATGTACAAGCGGGGTGAGCGCCAGAAGTGCCGTTACCGCTTCGATCTGTAACTGGTTTTCGCCCGCTCTAAACACGTTCTTAACCTGGCGCGGGTAAGCTCCTCCTGACAAAACAGGAGGTTCTGAATGGGAATCGCCTTCTACGCTGTAGCCGCCGTCCTGATCCTCGCCATTGATCTCGCCTTCGCCCTCTTCATCGGCCGCGTTTGCGGTATGACAACGCAAAGCGTCGCTGTGGAATAGGCCGCATGTTCAGTGCCGCATCCCCAAGCTAACATCGATCTCGCCAGGCACTCGATGTTCGCAGGAGAGCGCAATGACCACAGCCACGCCCGCACGTTCTTTCATCGCCACGCCGCTCAACGTCCTCACGCCGGAGCAGGTCGTCTTCTATCACGAGCAGGGGTACCTCCACATCCCGGCGATGTTCACACCCGCCGAGACCGACGAGCTTTCCGATCACCTCAACTGGCTCATCGATAAGTGGGCCATCAAAGATCAAGGTTGGACCGGCCCGTGGCGGAAGAAGTACATGGACGCCGAGACGGAGAAGAAAAGCCAGCTCATCGCCCTGCACGATCTTCAATACTACTCCGACGCCTGGGCCCGCGCCGTCACGAGCAAAAAGCTCGCCGGCGCCATGGCCGACCTGCTCGATGGCGGCCCGGTCGAACTGCACCACTCCACGCTCCACGTGAAGCCGCCCGAGACCGGCCACCCGTTCCCCATGCACCAGGACTGGGCCTTCTACAAGCACGCCGATGGCCGCTACGCCGACGTCCTCGTCCACCTTGACGACACCCGCCACGAGAACGGAGAAATCCGCTTCCTCGCCGGCTCGCACAAACAAGGCGCGCTCGAGCACATCATCAAAGACGAGCAAGGCAAAGGCTGCACGCCACACCTCTCAACCGAGAAGTACCGACTCGATGAGACCGTCCCCGTCCCCGCAAAGCGAGGCGACGTGGTCGTCTTTAACATCTTCACCGTCCACGGCTCACATGTGAACGTCACCAACCAGATGCGCCGGCTCGTCCGTGTCGGGTACAAGCATCCAGACAATCTCCAAACCGAAGGCCAAAGCAAGGGTCGCCCAGGCTGGTGCGTCTGGGGCAAGCGGGCCAAACGCGAAGGACAACTTCCCTTCCCCCTCACATAACCTTTCATCCGGTAAGTGACCCCCTCGACAGTTCCCAACTACCGCATATAATTCCCCCTCACCACGCCCAGGTGGCGGAATTGGCAGACGCACTACTTTGAGGTGGTAGCGAGGCAACTCGTGCAGGTTCAAATCCTGTCCTGGGCATTCAACCCGTCTTCGGACGGGTTTCTTTTTTGCGCCAACCTGTCGCCGGTCATGAACTTACGCTCCGAGAGGCGACTAACCCCGAGCTAACCCCGCGAAAAACCTAACCCTGTTAGTGGTTCTCTGACCCTCCGTCCAGATGCGGAACCGTCACGATCGCGAGATGATTTGAAACGTCGGCAAATTGGGGACGATGAGCCAATTGTCGTTCGATACGTGCGATTTCCTTCAGCAGCAGATGATCGCACGGCAGGGTTTCGCGCGAGGCGCGATTACCCGTAAGGCGTGACATAAATGTATCCAGACCGAATTGCTCGACGATTTCACCAGACTTCGCGAAGAGTCCATTCAGTTCGTTGAAAGAGAAAAGATGGGATGGGATACGAAAGTCCCCCTTCGTGGCGTGCTTGAAGATCAGCCAGTCTCCCTCATGATGCCAATTCGAGACTTCATCCATTGAGTCAATGTAAGCCGTGCGAATTCCACCTTTAGAACGAACCGTCGTAACATTGCAACCGCGCGTTACGCGTAGCATCTCTTCGATTGCGAAAGGTACTTTTTCTGCATTGATATGGTTCAATACGGTATACAGCGAGAGTGTCAGATCAAACTTCCGGGTTTCAAAACGCAGCGGTAGTGAAGCGTCCCCTACTTCAAAGGTGAGTTCCGCCGTGGTTTGAGGATGATACCGCTTGTATTTGTTCCACTGGACGCGTGCGAATTCGACCATTTCCGGTGAAATGTCAATACCGACACCCCGAACGAACCTGCCGTTTTTGCCAAATGTATCCGCAAGCCGGATTAGCCAAGTTCCGGGACCGCATCCGATGTCGGCGACTTCCAGAAATCTCGATCCCCGATTTGCGTAACGCTTGATCGACTGCTTTAGGCAATTCCAAAGCGACTTGTCTGCGAAACCGTACGCTCGGTGTTCGAAATCGTACCAATTAACCTCGACGTCTCCATCCGCATACTTGATGTAGCTTGCCGGATCGCCGTAAGCACGTTTAGCCTCCTCCGACGCGGTCCGTTCATTGTCGCCGTTGTGGGTGAAGACCTTCTGCGAGGTGTCCCAAGTCGCATGTCCAACTATCTTGGGGTCTTTTCGCCCCGTCCCGTTCCGGTCCCTGCCGCCTGTGCTAATCCGCCGCATAATCGACCTCCGCGATGTGACGCCTGACCTTGCGCAGCCTACCGCGTCTGAGCATGAATTGCACAGAAAAATCTCGCTTGAGTAATAATTACTTGTTCAAGTATTACCTCGCTGAGCATAAATTACCTGAGTGGGAAGAAAGCGATCGACGCGAGTTGCGCCCGAACCGATGGAGCAGCCCTCATCCGCTTCGCTCAGCCCCTTGAACTTTGCTACTCTTAACAAGCTTGGACGACTCGACGTAACCGACCTGCTCATGGCGAGTCACTTGGGTGAACGGCGAACGCCACGGGAACTGGCGGCGCTTCTGCGAATCGATCGATCAGCGATCCGCCACCGAATGAACAAGCTGAGAACGTTGTTGTCGGACGTGCTTGGCGAAGAAGATTTGGTGCTAGCGCACCAGCAACGTGACGGACTACCTTACGAGCCGACCGAGGTCGGAAAGTCGTTCGCACGGTGGGCGACATCGCACTTACGACTTTTTCAACAGCAGATTTCAGAGGAAATACCCAAGATCCGGCCACGGATTCAGATAGGTTCGGTGCACATGATGATGCACGTGGCAGCACTCTTGCGTGACCGCGTCCGAACGCGGGTGCGGCAAATGGAGGTTCAGCTTACGCCGGTCACTTCAGGCCAAGTGCTGGGCGTTATCGCCGAGGGTGTTCGTGAGTGCGACTGCTTCCTCACACCGCTTGTTTCCCACCGGGGAAAACTCGAAGGGCTCCCAGAGGGCTTCGCATTCGAGAAAATCAGCGAGGAGGAGATATGCGCGCTGGTCAACGCTGCTCTCGCCAAGACCGTGGACGGTCGTATTGGGCCTGAAGAAATCGAAAGGTGGCTCGCCTTCCAGCCAAGCCCGGGCGTGACGCGTGCTTGGCTGTTGTGTGCACTTGGTGCTGACGGGTGCACGCGGTTGGAAAAACGTGGCCCCTTAGTTCGAACATACATGAACCAAGCGTTAGTGTTACGCACTCAAGCCGAGCCCGGCCTAATGATTGCGAACAAGAGCTTCGTTGAGTGGGTAGTAAATGGCGGTGAACCACCGCTTTCCAAGCCGAGGCTACCGGTCGACCGTTCGCTGAAGGTAAGGGAACTATCGGCGGAGCTTCAAAGAATTCGAATTGTCACCGGCCTTGTCTACGACGAACGCAAATTCGAAATTTCTTCAGCATTTCACTCGGTGTTAGCCGAGTTGAAATCTCTTCGAACAGAACTTAACTAACACCAATTGCCGAAGAGGCGGAACATGAATGCGGTTCCCGATGAAGTAGTTCGCCGTTATGCCTACAAGAGGAACCTCTCATTGCAGGAGGCGCGTATCGTTTTTGCGGCGCTAGAGCAATTTCTCAAAGAAGCACGCCTCCGCAAGATGTCGCCGCCGCCAGCAGTTGACGACGCGTGGCATGAATTCCTGCTGCACAGCAGACTCTATTATCAGTACTGCGAAGCGCAATTCGGCAAAATAATTCATCACACACCGCGATCGCCGATTGTCGAAGATGCAGTTCCTGAGCTTACAGCTAGACCCGTGGCCGGATTAGCAATCGCCGGGGGATGCGATGGCGGGGACTGTGATAGCGACTCGGCAGACTGAACCGATTCAACGAGCGAAATTCGGGCACTCTCTGCTTCTTAAAAGGGCGTAGCCGTTATCTCCGGCGAAACGCGCGCACCTTTGTAATCGGTTGATGCCAAGGGAATTGAAACTGACTTGGGTCGCGAAGCTCAAGCAATGGCGAAAACGCCGCACCGTGAACGGCAAATGTCGAACGTACTATCTCGGCTCGGGGACGGGGAAGAATGACCGCGTGTCCTACGGACGAGCGCTCGCAAAATGGCGTGAGATTGAAAAGGGTCTTGACCTTGCGGAACGCGGAACCGAGCTGCGTCAGCTTTACGATGCGTGGCGCGACGAACTCGCGTCCCGTCCTGATATCGACCCCAGCATCTACTTCCCTCCTACCCCTCACCCCATCGATCCGGGCTTGCCGCTGTCAGCGAGTATGCAGCGGTGGCTGGATGGAACGGCGCGCATGTCCTTTTCGTTCACTGCGCGACCGCGATGGGGTTAGTGAACCTTGATTTTTCAGCGAAAATTGCGGATTCTCGTCATGTCCTGGGCACTGCAAAGCCGGCCTTCTCAGGTCGGCTTTCTCTTTTCCCACCGCGACCCACGCGCGCTCATCGCCGCCGGCGGCCCCGCAGCGCCATCAGTCCCACCGCCGCCACCCCAACCATCCCCGGCTCCGGCACCATCGTCGCCGCCGTTCCGAGCCAGAGGTTGCTCACGGTGTAGTTCGCTTCCGCCGGTGTCGAGAACAAGATGCTTGTGATGATGGGGTTGTAGTTCGCGCTGCCCAGTGCCGTCAGCATCCACGCGAAGCTGGGCGACGTGAAATTGCCGACGACCGATCCGCTGGGGAAGATCGACGCCTGTAGCGTGTTGGCTCCGTTGCCGTTCGCGGCCAGCTTGCCAACGAGCAGATACGTCGTGTTCGTCCCGAATCCCCCGAGCGACACATCCTGCCCCGTCGCATCCGCCTGACTGTTGATCCCCAGGAGCTGCTCGAGCCCCTTGAGCGTGAAATCAAACTGGTTCACGCCCGCCGCATCCAGGAACTGAAGCGACAACGTCCGGTTGCTCGATGCCAATTGCGACCCGGTCAGCGCCCCGCTGTTTTCGCGAACAAGAAACGTAAAGAAAATATCAGGTCCGGTTCCAAGGTTGATGGCGCTGGTCAGGTCGGCCTGCATCGATCTCGAAAGCGTGTTCACGCCCGCGGCGCCCTCCGTCGCCGTCTGGTTGCGGATGGTGACGAAATTGTTGCTCCGATTGCTCGCCCACGCGCCAGAGCCGGACCACGTGAGGAAATTAGGCGATTCCTGTTTAAAGTTGCTCGTCTCTTTCAGGCTGTTCGACCCGTCGCGCCCCGCGCGCCAGCGGCCATTCAGTCCTTTGGCGCTGGCAAACGACTCGAACGTCCCGCTGTACGCCAGCCGGTCCGGCAGCGTGACCCCCAGCGCGGTGTACCGGCTCGCCAGCCAGTTTGCATCCGCCTGGTTCACCCACCCGTTGCCGTCGCGATCACCTTTTTCCCAGTTGCCGTTGAGGTAGAACGCATCAAACTGGGCGTCCACCCCGACCCCGGTGTTCGTCAGCGCCATCCCCATGTTGTTCGCCAGCGCCGTCGCATCCGTCGCGTCGACTTTGCCGTCGAGGTTCAGGTCCGGCGTGTCGCGCTTCACCATCGTGTAGTGATGAATCACGCGATGCAGCCCCAGGTTGTTGGTGGCATCGTAATGCAGCGTCCAACTGAACATGCCCGGCATCCCGCGGTCGAACGCAAGCTGCGTCTTCTCTCGCACCTGCTTGCGGCTTTCAATGTCCCACGTGCCCGTCTGCGTGTTACCGTTGATGTCCTTGATCGTGCCGGTGAACGTCAGCGCGTCATACGGAAGGTTCGGATCCGCCGCCACGATCGTCTTCAGGTCCACCGTCGCCGGCCCGTTGTCGCCCCAAGTGCCAAAGCCAACCGCCACCTGATCGTTGGCAAACGCCTTATCCGCCCCTTGGCCCGTGAGCGCAAGCTTGGTGTTCGCCCATGTGTTCGTCGACGTCTTGCCCAGGTGATACACCATCATCATGAGCTGGTCGTACACCTTCGCATCGAACAGGTTGGTATCGTCCCAGCTCGAGTCCGTGCTGCCATAGTCACAGACACTGACTTCCCAGTTGTTTGTGCTTGGCGTCGACGGATCCTTGAACGCCGCCCGCACCTCGCGTGCAAGCTGCGTATAGTTGCCCCAATCCGCCGCCAGGTCCGGCCGCTCCCAGTCGAAGTTCATTCCCTTAATGTCGTCTGCCGTCCCGGCGCCGCCCGCCATCAGTGTCTTAAGTTGGCTCGTGAAGTTTGCGCGGTTCGCTGCGCTGCTGATGATCGAAGTCCAGACGGTGTTCACCGACGACCCGTTCACCGCCATCATGCTCAAGTGCAGGTTGAACCCGTTCGGCCCCGACTGGCTCCGCAGCGTGTTCAGGTTCGTCTGGTAAGATGCCGCCCCGTAAGACAGGTTCCCACTCGCATCCGGCCGCACCGCGCCAAAATACAGCACGTCCGACACATGCCCGTACATACCGTTTGTCGCAAACCCGCTGATCTGCGAGCTCGACGCCCAATAAGGGATGTAGCCCCATACGCGGAAGTCGGACGCCTGCCACGCCGACATCGACGACTGCTGTCCCCAGGCCGCCCCCGGAGCCCCCAGCGCCGACACAATCACACCAACCCATGCCAGGCTGCACGCCCAGCGCGGGGGAACGGGGTTCCAGATCATCGCCTCTCTCCTCGCGACTGATGAATCAGCTTTAACTGCGCCCCTCGATACTATTCTCAATATACCCCGGCCCCGCGCTCTTTCCACTTTAATAACAAAGACATGCGAGAGATTTGATGCGTCTCATCCCGATCAGTGCCCGCGCGATCTCCGCGGTCGCGCGATCACTACCGGAACTAAACCCAGCATCAACATTCCCACGCTTGCTGGCTCCGGTACCCCAATGAATGGCGCTCCCGTGTTGAACTTGAACAGGATCGCGTCGCCCCCGCCCAGCGTCACATCCCACAGCTTCCGCCCCGTCGCCTGATCCTGCGGCACATTGATGTTGATCACGCTTCCGGTCTCCGGGTCCAGCATCTGTATCCCAGGCATGGTGCTGAAAAAGTTCAGCCGGACGGTCTGTGTGCAATCTGCCACGGAGCCCGTCGGATCGCTCAAACCGTTGACGAGGATCATGTACACCTCGCCCGTGTAGTTCGGACCATCAAACGACTCATCCAAAGGCTTGAACCATGACAGGAACACATCCCCTTCCATCTTGCGGCCTGTATCCGGGTTGATGTTCTTGTTTCCAATGTTGGTGATCGTCCACCCACGGAGGTAAGTGTCGTACCGGTTCGACTGCCACGATGAGAAGGCGGCGGCGGGATTGTTTGCGTTGCCAATGAAGTTGATCGGCAGCGGATCCAGCACTTCCGTCTTCGTCCCCGCGTCATAATGCTTCCCGCGAAGCATGAGCGTGCTCGTCGTCGTCCCGTCGGTGGACCAATCGTCGACAGGCCTCAGCCGAACAAGCGTGTTCCCCCAGTTCTTCAGCCGCTTGTTGATCAGCTTCTGCTCTTCATAGAGCGGTGTCGGCGTTGCATCGCCGCCGCCGTGGTGATCGTTCACGAACAGGCTCGACGCGCCCGTGTTGTACGTGAAACCCACAACCTGCTTCGCCCCGAACGCCACCGCCGCGAAGTTGTTCAGGCGCATCTCGCTCGGCGACGGATCGTGGTAAACCGTCTGGTTGTAATCCTGCACGCTGCTGAAGGTCTGCGTGTAGACCGAAAACGGAATTCCCGCCCCCTTGGAAATATCCCGGTAACGACGAAGCTCGCTGTAGAAGCTCGTCATGTTCGCCCAGTCCGGCCGCGCCGCATAGTCCTTGGCATTTCCGGTTCCGCCCGACACCCACGTCGACTGAAACGGGTACGTGTCGAAGCTCATCATGTCCGGCTTGGCCCGGTTCACGAAGTCGATCAAGGGCGCATCGGCGATCTGTCCGCCCCAGCTGTTGGTGTACAGGATTGTGTTGTTGAACGCCGGATTGGCTTTGGCGTTCGTGAACCACTGCACCGCAGCGTCCCGGATCGTCTGGTTGTTCAGGTCCTGCTCATCGGCCAGCGACAGCCCCACCAGGCTCGACATATAAGGCGCTTCCGCCCCCATCGGCGGCATGTCCGCCTGGTTGTCCACCCACCGCGCCCACGGAATCCCGGGCGCAGCGCCCAGCGCGCTCACGTTCGAGTTGGGCGCGTTGTTCACGTTCGAGTAGCACCAGTTGACGGTGTTGTATCCCGCATCGAGATACCCCCCGGTCTGCCCGCCGGCGTTGTTCGTCCCGGGCTGAAGGTGAAAGCCATTCTCTTTCACTGAGACCGCCTGGATCTGGAACCCCCGGTTGAGCAGCATCTGGTAGCCCTTGGAGAGGTTCTGCGCCTGCGCGATCGCGGGCGCAGCCAGGGCAAAAGTCGCCATCACGATGCCGGATGTCACACGGTAACAGCGCGCGGTCAAGAGCATCTCTCTCATCCTCTGCAAACGTTTGCTCGGAGTCTAACTCATCTTCCTCAAAATGCTATTTGACCACGTCGCCTAGCATGAGGTGGAGCAAGAAAAAACCAATGCCTCTCCGGCTCTCAACTTGAGATAAATATGCAACTTCTTGGCTTTCATCATCTTACCGCAGTTACCGCAGATGCGGCACGGAATCACGCCTTTTACACCCGCACACTAGGCCTGCGCCTGGTGAAGAAGACCGTCAACCAAGATGACGTGTCCGCCTATCACCTGTTCTACGCCGATGCGAAAGGTTCCCCCGGCACCGATATTACCTTCTTCGACTGGCCGGCCGAACGCGAAAGCCGCGGGACCCACAGCATCGTCCGCACCGGCTTCCGCGTCGCCTCGCGCGCATCGCTCGCCTACTGGCAGCAGCGCCTGACGGAACTGAGGGTCACACACGGCGGCATCATTGAGCGCGATGGCCGCGCCCTCATCGAACTGGAAGATCCCGAGGGGCAGCGCCTCGCGCTGATCGCCGATGAACAAAGCGCCGCCGGCCACACGTGGGAGAAGAGCCTCGTCCCCGCCGAGCACCAGCTCCGCGGCCTGGGGCCGATCTGGATCAGCGTCCCCAATATCGAGGGAACGGAGCTCGTGCTCACCAAGGTGATGGAGATGCGTCGCGCCCGCGAATACCACATGCCGTGCAGCGATGGCAGCGCGGGCGAATCGCAAGTGGTCGTGTTCGAGGTCGGCCCCGGCGGGGCCTCCGCCGAACTGCACGTGGCGGTGGAGCCTTCGCTGCGGCCGGCATCCCCGGGCGCGGGAGGGGTACATCACGTCGCGTTTCGCGTGCCGACGTCCGAAGATTATGAACGCTGGAACGAGCGCCTGCACAACATGCGGGTGCCAAGCAGCGGACCGGTTGATCGTTTCTACTTCCGCAGCTTGTACTTCCGTGAACCCAACGGAATCCTGTTTGAACTGGCGACCGATGAGCCGGGTTTTGCCTCGGATGAGCCGATGGAAACGCTCGGGGAAAAGCTCTCTCTGCCGCCGTTTCTGGAATCGCGCCGAAAACAGATCGAAGCCGGACTTAAGCCCTTGGAGACGAACCATGGCTAATTCAGACCCCCATGCAGACGCACCCCTTCTTCACGTCGGTCCGAAACTGGAAGAAGCGGCTGGTGTGATCGTGATGATGCACGGGCGCGGCGCATCCGCCGAAAGCATTCTGTCGCTCTATCCCGAGTTGGGCCTGGAGAATCTTGCGGCCCTCGCGCCGCAGGCCGCAGGATATTCCTGGTACCCGCAGTCGTTCCTCGCGCCGCTCGAGATGAATCAGCCTTACCTGGACTCGGCGCTGACGAAAGTCGAAACCGTGGTAGGCGACATGCTTAGCCGGGGCATCGCAAGCTCGAAGATTGCGCTGCTGGGATTCTCACAAGGCGCGTGTCTTACCACGGAGTTCGTCGCACGCCATCCCAGGCGCTACGGCGCCGTGATGGCACTCACAGGAGGTCTGATCGGCCCCGCAGGCACACCCCGCGATTATGTTGGCGCGTTAGATCAGACGCCGGTCTTCCTCGGCAGCAGCGATCCCGACCCGCACGTGCCGTTTGCGCGCGTGAAAGAAACACATCAGGTGCTCACTCAGATGGGCGCGAAGGTAGACATGCGCAGGTATCCCGGCATGCCGCACTCCATTAATGAGGAGGAGATTGAGGTGTGCCGGCAAATGCTGAGAGATATGCTGACTTGAGCCACACCTTCGCCAGGCAGACCCTCACTCCTGCCCTCTCACGAACACGGGAGGGGTAGGCTGCTAGGCAATGTCCGATTCCACCGGCGCTTCCAGGGGCTTGGCCGCTTTCCCATTCGTCGGCGCAACGTGCACATCCAATAGACGAAACGGCGGCCGGTTCGGAT
>DASVUC010000222.1:0-8198 GCA_036387255.1 Tepidisphaeraceae bacterium
AAATGTCGAATCATCATCCACCACCAGGATCTTCAGCTTCGCTTCGTTCATCGCCTTCCGGTATCTCCAGCGTCGATCGCGTTCCTTTCCCCTCCTGCGATTGTAACTCAAACTTTCCGCCGTATCGCTCCGCCACCAGGCGAACCAGGAATAGTCCCAGGCCCATTCCTTTCCCCGGCGGCTTGGTCGTAAAGAACGGCTGCCCAGCCCGGCGCAGCACGTCATCGCTCATTCCAACCCCCTGATCCTCAACCGTAAAAACGTTGCGCCCATCGTTCTTATAGATAGACAGCGCGATCTTCCGCTCCGTCGGCGTGGCATCCAGCGCGTTGCGCACCAGCACGCCCACCGACTGCTGAATCGCCCGCATCGGCCCTGTCACCTTCTTGATTGCCGGATCGCGCTTCACCTCCAGCCGAGTGCTCTCCTCATCCATCAAATCCGCCCGCACCAGTTCGATCAGATCATCCAGCTCCACCGTCGTCGACTTCTGATGCAGATCCTCCACGATGTCCACGCGCATCCGATCCAAGATTGCGCGGCACCGGTTCACCTCCTGGCGAATCAGCCGAGCGTCGTCGGTCATTGCTTCCCCAGCCTCGCCGCGCTCAGATGCGAGCTCCAACTCCTTCGCAATCACCGCAATCGTCCCCAGCGGCGTCCCCAGCTCGTGCGCCGCGCCCGCCGCCAGCGTCGTCAATGACGCAAGCTGCTCCGTCCGCGCCGATCGCTCGCGCATGCCGGTCAGCTCATGCTCGCGATCCCGCAGCGACCGCGTCACTCGACCCACGAAGTATCCAATCAGCACCGCCACCAGCGCAAACGAACTCCACTCCCCCAGCCGCTCCACATTTCGCGGCAGCGGCTCCCCCGTCGTCAGCGGCTCATGCTTGAACAGCAGCAACGCAAAAGATGCGCACGCAATTCCGACCAGCAGCCAAGTCCACCACGGCCGCAGCACCGCCACCGACATCACGATGTGTACGATGTACAGCGTCGCAAACGGATTATCCGTCCCCCCCGAAAAATAAAGCAGCGCCGTCAGCAGCGAGACATCCAGCAGCAGCACGCCCGGCACCAGCCACTCCCGCGCCAGCCGCGCCCACATCAACTGCACGATTGCCGCATTCGAGAGCAGCGTGAGAAGAATCACCGCCCCGATCGGCGTCACCGCAATCTTCAGCCCCAGCACCTCATGCGCTACAATGGTCGCTAAAACCTGCCCCGCCACCGCCAGCCAGCGCAACCGCACCAGCCAGGTTAGAACGATCTCCGGCTCCCTCCGATCCCGCAAAACCCCAGACGATTTCTTCGCAAATGATTTCTCCACAGCCCCAATCTTAACATCGTCATTTGCGCGCAAAAGAAAGCCCACGGCCATGCCGTGGGCCTCCCGATCTGCTTCAGCGTCTCATTCAGAGCCTAGCGAGGCTCCGCATAGTTTTCCGCATCGTCCTGATCGCCCACCGGACAAGTCATCGCCCGACCACTGGGCCAGAACGGAATGAACAACATGAACGCCACCAGCGCCGGAAGTAGATTCGGCAGCAGCGACTGCGTCACCAGACATCCCACCAGCGCCGCGATCCCGCCGATCTCCATGGTCAGCCAAACGCTCAGCATGCCCCGGAGGTAATGCCCCGGCGAAACACATTTCCCTTTCCAATATGCCTTGAACTCCCGGCTCCGCAGGAAGAACGACGCCGGTACCCCGATCGCAAGATATGCCATCGTGCACAAGAACCACCGCTGCGCGAGACTCTGGTCGATTGGCGTAGCTTCATCGTCGATGAACCGCCACATCACGAACAGGAACATCACCGCGGGAATAGCCATCAGGATCAACCAACTACACCACGCCAACCGGAGCGCCTGACTCCGCGTGAGGACCGAACGCGCATCTGCTTGCACAGGCATCGCTGCAATCGTGGCCATGTAGCCTCCTATCGCTCAGTTGCCAAACCCGGGCCGCCGCGCGACCCGCAAAAGACGTGTGCACAAAGCATGCCTTACCCCCTTCGCAAGATCAAGAACAATCCTCCTAATTGGTTGATTTAACTGAGCTTGTGAAAGGTGTAACAAAGAGTAAAAAGTCTTTTGGCACCGGCTCCCCCCGATCCCCGCCCACCCGCGGCAGCGAACGCTCCACCCACCCGCGCTCAACTCCTTTGGCCCCAAACGTTAACACCGTCCACTGCACGGTCTTCGGCGGACGCATCGCCCCGTTCTCCCCCAACTCCTCCCGAACCAAACTCGGCACTTCCACCTGCTCCCCTCTCAAATCCTCCGCAACCTGCACATTTTCCCCCACCTTCTGCCCCAAATGCAGGAACCAAGCCTCGTGCTGATCCTTCTGACGCACATCCCATACAATCGCTGTCACAACTGTCGCGTTCCCATCCTGCCGAACGTTAATGAGTTGCACTGTCCGCCTCTCCGACATCACCGGCAACCCCGCGGCATCCCGCGCCATCGGCCCCGTTACGCCGCGCAATTTCATCACCTCGCGCACCCATGCATCCGTATGCGATGGAAACACCCGCTCCATCCCCGGCGGTGTTTCCCCCGGCACCATGACCGCCACCGTACGCCGCACGCTCTCCGGCATCCAGGCATTGCGCAGCGACGGCCGCATCCGCTTCTTCACCAGCAGCACCGCCCCCGGCGCCAAAAGCGCCAGCACCACCCCCAGCACAATCAGGTTCAGCTTCGTCTCGCGCGACATCACGCCAATGTTATCGCGACCGATCCGCCCATTTCTTCCAAACCTTCTCATCCGTCAGCAGGCGCATGTACACGCCCCCAATCACCGGCCGCGTGTGCAGCCACGCCTCCGCACTCTTCGTCATGTACAAATCCGAGAACGGCACCCGCGTCTGCGACTCCGCCATGAACTTCCCGATCGGGTTGATCAACTCTTCGAACTGCTCCTTCGAATCGCTCATCGACGCCGTCCACACCAGCCAGTCCGTCTTCGTCAAGCTCTTGCGCGAATCCAGCGGCACCCCATACGGATCCTGCTTCGTCTGGTAGAACTTCAACTCCCGCGCAATCACGTCCTTGGGAAACAAGTTCAGCCCCAGCACCTGATCCCACACAAGATTGTATTTTTGGCTCCACGTGCCCGGCTTGTCGAACGCCAGCTTCGAATGTCCTCCATCATCCGCCTGCTCCACCCACTTCTTCGCCATCCCCTCCGCCAGCTTGCGATACGCGCTGGCTTCATCCTTCTTGCCCGTCATTTCGCACATCATCCCATACGCGCCCAGCGACACGATCGTCTTCGCCGACAGGTTCACGTTGTGCGCCAGGTGCCCCATGAAGTCATCCGTGCACAACTGGTTCTCCGGATCAAATCCTTTGTTGCGCAGATAAGCCGCCCACTTCGTCAGCGCATCCCAGTGTTTCACTGCGTAATCCGCATTCCCCCGAGCCTTCGCCACCGCCGCGGTCATGAGGATCATGTTGCCGGATTCCTCCACCGGCATCTGGTTCTCCTCAGTCTTCTCACCGCCGCCGTACACCTGTCCGTTCGCCTTGGGATACGTACCCAAATCGTGCGGCGCAAAGTCAAACTTCCACCGCGCGCTCTCCGCGTAATCAAACACCGGCGTCAGGTTCGCCTCCAGCAGCGACGGATTCAGCAGCACCAGGATCGGACAAAACGGGTAATGCACGTCCACCGTCGCGATGCACCCGTTGGACGTGTTCTCCTTCGGGAACATCAGTACCCGTCCCTGCTCATCCGCCGCCAGCCCACATCCCGCAATCGCCTGTCGATACGCCAGGGCGCCGATCCGCCCGTACGTTTCCCCGCCCGCGTTTCGCAGATCGTCCATGAACTCCGCATCAAACTTTGAGCACCGCTCCTTCACCCGCTCGTATTCGTCCTTCGCGCGCGAAACGAGATCTTCCACGCTGTCAAAGTTCTTCCTCCAGTAAGGCCGAAGCCTCTTCCCCATCAGCTCAATCGCATACACCTCATCCAACCCAACCATCGCGGTGTGCGTAGTGATCTTCTGGTCCACCTCAAACTTCAGCGGGAAGCCTTCGGATGCAACGAACGCATACCCCCAATCGATCGCCACCCGGTCCCCCGCGCGCCCAAGCACCTTTTGCTCGCCAGGCCCGCGCTTCGTCACCTTCAGCCCCGCCACGGTCGAATCCGTCACCACCGACTCGCCGCCGCCGATGGTCCGCCCGTCGTTCAGCTCCAGCTCCACCTGGTGCGTCTTCTCATCCGTGCTCGAAATCTCCCAGGTGACGTACGTGATCGGCCGAGCCAGCAGCTCCACATCATCCAGCAGCGCGGGCGTTAAAAACGTCATCCCCACCTTCACCCCTCCGCCAGCAAACTGATACACCGTCTTCGTCGGCGAAACCTCCACCGACGTCTGCTCCATCTTCGCGGCCTTGGTCTGCCCCATCAGGAGATACGTCTGCCCATCAACCCTGATCGTGGACAACAGATCCTCGCGCTTCCCCGTCCAATGCCGAGGCGAATCGTCGCCCAGCTCATCTCGAAACGACCAGATGCTCAAGTAAGGATCATGCACCACCAGCGGCACGGCCGGGGGGTAGTACTGCCCGTTCGCCAGCTTCTCCTCCCGCACCAGCGAAGCATCGATAAACTGCCCGCCCTTCGTCTGGTGACAGTGCACCGCCATCACATTCTTCTCCCCCGCGCGCAGCGCCTTCAGCGCCTCCGGCGCGATCACAAAGGCGCGGTACGAGTCGACATAACCCGGCTCCTTCACCGCGAGGATGCCGTTGATGTACACCTCCGCATCCTCATCGTGATGCATCAGCAGCTTGATGTTCTCCGAGCTCTTCTCCTCCCAAACGAACTCCCGCCGCATCCAGATGTCCGATGTGTTCCAGTGCGTCCCCACGCGCGCTCCCGGCGTGTCGTTCACGCCAAAACCGCCGCGCCCTTGCTTCCACGGGCCGTCATCAAAGTCCGGCTTCTCCCAACCCTCCGCCGGCTTCTCGGTGGTGTACTTCCAGTTGACAACGCCATCGACCTTCCACCCCGCGGCCGCACGTCGCATCGGCCGCCCCAAAATCGGCTCCGCCCCCTCCGCAACCACCGCCCCCAAAACCATCGCCAACACGAGCAAGAGAATCTGTCGCATCGCTCTCCCTACCCAAACCACGATCCCCCGTTGACACAACTCTTCCGCACGACGCTCCCCCTTAGCCGCGACGCTACGCGTCGCGCGTCTACACCCCAATGCTCACCCCCACGGATGCTCATTCTTCGGCGACCCCTCCGCCGCCGGTCGCGGCTTTCCATCCGGCCCATTCGGCGTCGGCCGATACTTCGGCCAGTAGAACGCCTTCCCATTCCGCATCCGGTCCAAGTCATACACCAGCATCGAATGCCCCAGCACCGCATCCGGCTCCTGATCCCTCAAAACCCGAAACGGATCCGATCGCTCATAAACCCCCGCCACCGGGACAGGACTGATGATCAGCACCCCCTCCCGAGGCAACGGATCCCCGCGATCTAAAACCGTCGCCACATCCCCAACCCGCTTCTTCACATTGAACAGCCGATCCGGCCCCCACCCAAAATCACGCACAAAAACTTTTCTATTCGGATGCGCCACAATCCATTTCCGCGCATCCTTCAATCCCTGTCCCCAATCCACATTGCTATCCGAGATCTGAAGGTAAGGCTTGTACCGCGGCCAATTGATGTAGCAGAAGTAATCCGGGTGATACGACAGCACATGACCCGCCGCCACGACAACCGAGCACCACATCCCCACTTTCCAAGCCGTCGCCTGGAGCAGCGCCACCCGTGACGCCATAAGCAGCGTGAAAATATAACAAGGCAGGAAATGTCTCCACCCGATGTTGATCTTGCTCGTGATCATCAAGATCCCCCACGCCACCATCGGAATCACCAAGCCCCACTCCTGCCAGCGAAACGGCGCCTTCCAATAGGAAAAGATCGCCAGCAGCAAAATCCCCGCGATCCCAACCGGCACCTTGTAGTAAGCGACGACCGGGAAGTAGTACCACCGCGAATTCCGCTTCTTCATCTTCTCGCCGAACAGAAATCCTTCGTGCCCACCCTGCGAATGATTGTGCCCCTCCAGAAACGAACCAATGTAGATCGAAGCCGGCATCTTCCGATCCAGCAGCTTCGCCAGCCCCGGATGCGACTCCGCCCACCCCAGCGGAAACGGCGGCTTACCATAATCAAAAAAGCACAACGCCCAGATCACCAGGAAGCAGATGATGGGCGCCGCCACCAGCATCCCCACCCGTCGCGCCGCGACGCCCCTCCAACTCTCGCCCAGCCATCCCTCCCTCCAAGGCTTCACCACCCACCACATCACCCCCATCACAAATGCCACGCCCGGCAGGATCACCGCCGTGTGCTTCAACATCAGCGCAATTGCCGTAGCGACGCTCCCAACCACCAGCCACCACACTCCCTCTCCCGTACCCGGGAGAGGGCGGGGGTGAGGGTGTAGCTCTTCTTCGCTGGTTCGATTTCTCCCAGTAACTTCAAAAAACCTCCACCAACACCAACACCCAATCACAATCCCCTCCACCCCCAAAACATCCAGCGTCGGCAGCGGCAAATGGCCCGCAATCGTCGGCTCAATCAGCACCAGCCCAACCGCCAACCACCCCGCCCCCACCCCATAAACCCTCCTCACCCAGTTAAAGATGATGGCAGCACAAGGCAGAAACAGCAGCGCCTTCCACAGCGCGATCGCCAGCAGAATCCCATCCGCACTCACCCGATACCCCCAAAGCCCACTGTCAATCTTCAACCCCCGAGGCCAGCATCCCAAAAACGCCAGCGGCAACGCACTCAGCCCCTCCCCCAGCGGCGGATCATTCAACGGCAGGTTCGTCACCTCCCCATCAAAATGCCGCTTCAAATAGTGAATGCCGCGACGCAGGTGATACTCATCATCCACCCGCTCACTCTGCGACCAGGAGATCATCGCCGACCGCGGAAAAACCACCGCCGTCACCAGCAACATTGCCAGCCAGAAATGGCTATCCGCCCACGCAAAGCGCCGCTGCGCGCCCCGCTCCAACCGCACCCCCAGGTCATTTTGCGCTTTGGTCAGCATCATCACTTCTTCCGATACAACGTCGCCCACCGATGGGCCGACCTGTATACCACCTCATACGCGGCATGTCCCCTCTCCCGGTACTCCGGGAGAGGGTAGGGTGAGGGCTCTGCTGCGTTCGCATTCAGATCCCAAATCATGATGTAATCTGATCCAGTGTCGACCGCCTTCGCGAACTCCCGCCCCAAAACATCCCCCGCCACCTCTTCCGAAGCTCCTCGCATGGTCCCTCCTCGCCTCACCACCGGAAAATACCCCATTTCAATCTCATAATTCCCCAGATCATTCAGCCCCTTCTTCCCCGCCACATACCCCATCGCATGCCAGAACGGCCTCACCTTCCATGAAAACTTCCGCTCAATCGCCGAATCCCGCGACACATCCACCGCCACGATCGACTTCCCGCTCTCCACATGCGCCGCGATCGTTTCATACTCCTTCAGATAAACATTGATCTTCGCATAGCTCGGCCAATGCACCACGAGCAGCAGCACCGTCACCCCCGTCGCCGCACTTCCCGTCACCGCCTTCGGCCAAAGCATCTCGCCAAACCGCGCCAGCCAAAGCACGAGCACAAAGTACGGATACAACATCAACCGAAACGAGATCTGTCCCCCTCCCGCCGCCGTGTTGGGCGCCGCAAGATAAATCCCCAACGTCACCAGCACGATGGCCAGCATCCAGTCCCATCGCTCCCACTTCCGCCGCACAGTTTTCCACACCACGATCCCCACCGCCGTCCCCCAGAGCATCGCCGAGTAAAAAATCCCCACCAGCACCTCAGGCCGACGAAACGACGCCAGCACATCGAGCTCGAAGAAACGCAGCAGCTGAACCCCCACCTCCCGCCGATCACTTGAGGCTCCACTCGACCACAACACAAACCATCCCAACAACACGCCAGCTGGAATGAGCGCCACCCCGATCTTCAACCACACTCTCCACCCCACCCGCGCCACCACCAGCATGGCCCCAATGACCACCACCCCCATCACCAGCGAAATCACATGCGAGAAGTAAACCAGCACCGCGAGCACACCCACCGCCACCCACCCAACACCCGCCCGTTTCTTCCCCTCTCCCGGTACTCCGGGA
>DASVUC010000223.1:0-27433 GCA_036387255.1 Tepidisphaeraceae bacterium
TGGTGAGGTACTTCAGTTCGACGTTCTGTACGTCAGGCTGGAAGTCCTTCTTGAGCGAAATTGTCTGCTCCTTGTAGCCGACGCGCGAGACCGTGACAGTGTGGGTCTCAGCGTTGGGTCCGAAGACGATTTGCTCGGTGACGGCGCCTTTGCCGCGCTCAACGCCGTCGATGCGGATGAGGGCATCGGGGGGCTTGGTGTTCACGGTGAGCGTGCGGGTGGTGGTGCAGCCGATGGTCAGCAGTGCGAAGAGACAGACACGGGCGAGGGTACGCATAAGACTTCGGGCCTCCAGACGACCAATACGATACGCGGAAAGGGGCGAATAAGTAAAAGGAGGACACTCGACGCGACGCATTACATTAGGTTGAGCGGGAAACTCTTTTGCAGCCGGTGGGCGCGACTCGTCATTCAGAGCGGAGGGCTTCGATGGGATCAAGTCTGCTGGCTCGCCAGGCGGGGTAGTAGCCGAAGAGGACGCCGACGGTGACGGAGACGGTGAGGGCGGCGACGATGGCGGGGAGACTGGTGAGGGTGGGCCAGCGGAGGAAGTGGGTGATGAGGACGGACGCCCCGCGGCCAAGCGCGATGCCTGCGATACCGCCGGCGAGACAGAGAATAACCGCTTCGATGAGGAACTGTCGGAGGACGTCGCGCGGCCGGGCGCCGACGGCCATGCGCAGGCCGATCTCGCGCGTGCGCTCGGTAACGCTGACGAGCATGATGTTCATGATCCCGACGCCGCCGACGATGAGCGAGATGGTGGCGACGGTGAGCAGGAGGGTGGCCATCATCCGCGTGCTGTCGGCGACGGTCTCGCCCATCTCAGTGAGATCGCGGATGCGGAAGTCGTCGGAATCGCCGTCGGCAAGACGATGGCGCTGGCGGAGCAGGAGCGTCACGTGGCGCATGACCTCGGGAATCTGCTCGCGCGTTTCAACCGAGAGGTAGATATCGTCGACGTCGGTGAAGCGGGTGATGCGCGGCCAATTCGCCAGCTGCGCGGGAGATTGGTCCGGGTAGAGCTGAACCGACTGGGAGGGATAAAGGTTATTGAGCGTGTTGATCGAGCTTGCAGTCTCGGTGCTGGTGGTGTTGGCGGCTTCGCGCGCGCTGGAGAGGCGGAACTTCACGGTCGTCCAGGGAGCGACGACGATGTTGTCCTGGTCGAAGCCCATGACGTTGGAGCCCTTCTTGGCGAGGACGCCGACGACTTTGAGCGAGACGTTGCTGATGCGGACTTCTTTGCCGATGGGATCGTCGTCGCCGAACAATTCGGTGGCGACGGTCTGGCCGAGGATGCAGGCGCGGTTGCCGCTCTTCACGTCATTGTCGGTGAAGAGATCGCCGGTGGAGACTTCCCAGCGGCGGATGAGCATGTACTGGGGCGTGGTGCCGAGGATGCGCCAGGGGTTGGTGTTCTTGTTTCCGGCGACGACCTGGGTGCGGAGATCGACGGCGGGCGCCGCCCAGCGGATGCCGGGGACCTCGCGGAGGATGGCGTAGGCATCGTCGGGGATGAGGGTGACGCGCGAGCCCGCGCCGGAGCTGACGCCGGCCTTGACGGCATCGGACGGATCGATGTTGATGACATTGGCGCCGATGCGGGAGATGGTGTCTTCCAGGGCGCGGGTGGTGCCCTGCCCGATCTCGACCATCGCGATGACGGCGGCGATACCGATGATGATGCCGAGACAGGTGAGAGCGCTGCGGCCGATGTTGCGGTGCAGTGCACGGACGGCGGTGCGGGATGTGCGGAACAGGGCTTGCACGTGTTCGGATAGTAGCTTGCCGGGGGGTGGAGGGGCGAGAGACGCATTTTGCACGGTGGGGAGGGCGTCAGAAACCGGCACCACAAGGGATGATCGTGCGGAAATAGACATTGCGATGGGCTTGGCGTTGGCGCGCGCGGGCGGCGGTGACGCCAGGTGGTCGGGGCGGGTGGCGTTGGGAGGGTACTGTTGTTGCGGAGGGGGAGGCGCGGTGTGCTTGGGGTATAACGGGTGGAATGCGACGGTTCATCTTTGCTCTTGCGGTTTTCATTGGGTCGTTGGCTTGGGGTGGGGAGCGGCCTAACTTTTTGCTGGTCATTACGGATGATCAGCGGTGGGACGCGGTGGGGGTTGTGGCGAAGGAGATGGGGGAAAAGGCGCGGTTTTCGTGGTTCCAAACGCCGGCGATGGATCGGCTCGCGCGGGAGGGGTTGCGGTTTCGCAATGCGTTTGTGGTGAATTCGCTGTGTGCGCCGTCGCGGGCGAATTTTCTCACCGGGGCGTATAGCCATAACAATGGCGTGACCAACAACCATACGCCTTTCCCGGCTTCGAATGTGACGCATGCGACGGAGCTGAGGAAGGCGGGATATATCACGGGGTATTTCGGGAAATGGCATCACGGGCAGCAGAAGGAGCGGCCTGGGTTTGATGTGGTGCGGAGTTTTGTGGGGCAGGGGAAGTATGAGGATTGTCCATTCAATATTGACGGTGAGATTCACCCAACCAAGGGTTGGGTGGATGATGTGACGACGGATTTTGCGATCGACTTCCTCAAGGCGCGGGCGGGGGATCGGAAGAACTTTGACATGGTGGTGGGGTTTAAGTCGCCGCATGATCCACGGCATCCCCCGGAGCGCGCCAAGGAGAGGTTTAAGGACGCAGCGCCGAAACCGGTGCCGAATCTGGAGAGCTCACCCCCCTACCGTGCCGGGCGCGCCACGACGAAGATGCGCGCGGGGCGCGGAGGCGAGGGGTTCATCAACTACTTCCGTTGCATCTCGGCGATCGACGACGACCTTGGGCGGCTGCTGGATGCGCTGGATGAGTTGAAGCTGGCGGAGAATACGGTGGTCGTGTTCACGAGCGACAACGGTTACCTGTTCGGCGAGCACTCGCTGGGCGACAAGCGGGCGGCGTATGAAGAGTCGATGCGGATCCCGCTGATCATCCGGTATCCGAAGCTGATCAAGGCGGGAACGACATCGGATGAAATGGCGCTGAACATTGATTACGCGCCGACGATCCTGGAACTGGCGGGGGCAAAGGTGCCGGGGGTGATGCAGGGGAAGTCGTGGGCCGCGTTGCTGGCGAAGGGGGACGTGCGGCTGCGGGATTCGTTTTTCTATGAGTACTTTTTTGAAAAGGGCTACCAGACGCCGACGGTGACGGCGGTACGGACGGCGGGGGCGAAGCTGGTTCGCTATCCGGGGCATGAGGAATGGACGGAGCTTTTTGATCTGAAAGCCGATCCTTTCGAGACGAAGAATCTGGCGCAAGATGCGGGGGCGGAAGGGGTTAAGCGGGAGATGGCAGAGGTTTACGAGCGGCTAACGCACGAGATGGGATTCAGGATTCCGGAGGTGGCGGATAAACCAATCAGCGCCAGCGAGCACGAATGAAGTGAGCGGTGGAATAACGGTAGAGCCGCGACGTTTGGTTAAGGGTTTTTAGTGAGGATAAGCCATGCGGAATCAGCCCCTGATGCAGAGCCTGGAACCGAGGATGTTTTTCTCTGGCACGCTTGCGGGAGCGGCTTTGATGCCTCCCCCACCGCCTCGGGGGACGATGCCGCCGCCGACGGGGACGCAGCAGCCACCAACGGGCGGGCAGACCGGTGGGCAGCAGCTTCCGCCGCCCCCGACGGGTGGCCAGCAGCAGCCGCCACCTCCTCCCGGTGGGCAGACGGGTGGTCAGCTTCCGCCTCCTCCGGGTGGACAACAGGGTGGTGATGGTCAGCAACAACCGCCGCAGGGTGGGCAGCAGCAGCCTCCTCCTCCGCCGAGTGGGGAACAAGGCGGCCAGCAGCGTCCGGGCGGTCAGCAGGGACAACAGCCCCCGCCGCCTCCGGGTGGACAGCAAGGACAGGGCGGACTTCCGGCTGGTGCGGCGTCGGATCCGACGATCGCGGCGGACCTGGAGGCGCTCCGCAAGGCGCAGCGTCAGCTTCGCACGGATCAGCGCTCCGGAGAGCAGCAGATTCGCGAGGACCGCAAGGCTCTTGGCGATGCGCTGAAGACGCTGAACGAGAACAATCCGGACCTGGAAGATCAGCTTCAGAGCCTGCGGGATCAGCTCAAGAGCGATAAGAAGACGCTGGGCGCTGTCGTGCGGGGGGATCAGAAAGCAATCGGCGACAAGATGAAGGAATTCGCGCCGACGATCAAAGCGGACCTGAAGGCGGTTCGCCAGGCGAAGGCTTCTGGTGATGACGCGGCGCTGACGGCGGCGAAGAAGAAGTTGTCAGATGATCGGGCGACGCTCGAGGCCGCGCTGAAGCCGCTCCAGGATCAGCTCAAGGCCGATCAGGATAAGATGAAGGCAACGCTGGATGCGGACCAGAAGGCGATCCAGGACAAGCTGGTGTCGCTGGACGCGACGCTGGCTCCCCTCTTCCAGAAGCTGGAAGACGACCAGAAGGCGCTGGCGGACAAGATCGCTGCGGACCGTGCGGCGATCAAAGACGCGGCGGATAAGCTGGCGGCGGATGTGAAGGCCTGGCAGGCGAATCAGCAGACGACGACGACGACGAGCACCACCTAAACCTGCCCGCGAACCTGCGGATCAGACAAACCACGCTGGAGGATGTCGGCCTGACGCTGCGTCCACCAGCGTGGTTTTTTTGGATCCAGGTGTTCGCACTTGAAGTGTTTGCGGATGGCGAGGCGGAGGGTATCAACGCCCTCGCCGGTGGTGGCGATGGTGCGGAGGGATTCGGGGAAGCGGGCGGTCCAGTTGAGGGCGCGATCGGCTTTGTTGAGGATGAGGAGGGAGCGGGGGAACTGCTCGAGCAGGTGTCGTTGCTCTTGGATCGTACGGGAGGTGTCTAACACGAGGAGGACGCGATCGGCGGCGGCGAGTTGCGGGGCGCTGCGCCTGATGGCGGATTGCTCGATGGGGTCGGTGGTTGGGCGCAGGCCGGGGGTGTCGATGAGGGTGACAATGAGGCCATCGATGTTGGCTTCCTCGCCGACCCAGTCGCGCGTGGTGCCGGGAAGGTCGGCGGTGATGGAGCGCTCCTGGGCGAAGAGCTGGTTGGCGAGGGTGGATTTGCCGACGTTGGCTGCGCCGGCCATGGCGACTCTCGGTGGGTGAAGAAGGAAGTGGAGGCTGCGGTCGGAAAGCATATCCTGGATGAAGTCGCGGTCCCAGCGGATGGACTTCCAGGCGTCGGTTTGGGAGAGGAGAATTTCAAGCGATTCTGTGGTGCGGGCAAGGGGCAGGTGGGTGAGCATTTCTTCTTCGAGCTTCGAGTTCGCATCGATGGCGAGGGGATGGAGCGGTAGCTGGTTTTCGAGGATGTGGAAGTTGTGGCGGCGGAGAAGCTGGAGCAGGGATTCTGTGACCCAGAGGCCGCCGTGGATGTTGATGTCTGCGCCGCGTTCCTGAGGGAGGAGGACGATGACGGCGTCGTCGACGACGTTGTCGCCGTCGCGGATTTCGCCGTAGACCGGGCGGGATTCGACCGGGCGCCTGGTGAAGTGCTGCGCGAGGAAAGACGCCACATCAGGTCCGGCGATTCGGACGACGGCGATGGCGCCAACGCCTGGCGGCGTGAGGAGGATGGCTTGGTTCTCGGGCACGTTACGTGTCGTGCTTGATGTGGTGGTTGGCGTAGGCGAGGGCGATGCCGTAGAGCGTGAGGTCAGGGGCTGTCGCGTGGATGAGCTCCCAGTCTTTGAAGAGCGTTTCGGCGTCGCCGCCGGTGGCGATGATGTCGGGCCAGAAACCAAGCTCGGTGGCATAGCTTTCGGCGAGCTCTTTGACCAGGCCGCGGACGCCGTGGTAGATGCCTTGGCGGATGGCATCTTCGGTGGACTTGCCGAACGCGCTGGTGGGCGCCTCGAAGTTGATGCGCGGGAGCTTGGCGGTGTGCTCGTGGAGGGCGTCGATCTGGAGCTTGACGCCGGGAGCGATGGCGCCGCCGAGGAATTGGCCCTCGTCATTGCAACAATCGACGGTGATGGCGGTGCCGGCGTCGACGACGACGCAGGCCTTGGCCATCTGCTCATACGCGGCGGCGACGTTGACGATGCGGTCGATGCCGGTTTGCTGGGGCTCGTCGGTGAGGACCTTGATGGGGAGGTCGAGATCCCGGCCGACCCACTCGACTTTTTTGCCCGTTGCTTGTTCGACGGCGTGTTCGAGCGGTTCGGCAATCGAGGGGTTGACGCTGACGCCGGCGATGGCGGCGTTTTCATGCTCGCTGATGCGCTGCCAGGCGTCGGTGATTTTGCCAGACCAGTCGGCGCGGTTCTCGTGGGGGATGCGGGTGACGAATTCGAGGTTTCCGGCGGAGAAAACGCCGAGGGAAAGGCGCGAGTTGCCGACGTTTAAAACGAGGAGGTTGATGTCCATGGCGGTATTGTATGCGCAAGTCCCAAGTGGTCTTTAGGCAAGGGCGCAACGATGGAAGCAACCAAAGATCAGACGAAGCAGAATTTCGGGCAGCAGGCGGCGCGATTCAGTCTATATGTCCCGCTGGCGGTGCTGATGATCGGCTTTTTCTCCTCGATCGGCAGGGATGACAAGGATGCGAGCAGTCGGGTGGCGCTGGCATGGCTGAATGTGGGGCTGATCACGGCGGGCTTCCTGATGGGAATTGTCGCGCTGGTCTCGATGAGGCGCTTCGGGAAGAGCGGCATCCTGGGAAGAGCAGTCGCTGGCCTGCTGTTTAACGGACTGCTGGTGGCTCTGGTGGTGAGTTTTCTGGGGCCGGTGATGATGACGGCACGGGTGAAGTCCAAGGTGGCGGGACATTGGCGGCTGGAATCCGCGCAGGCTCAGACGGACGGGCAGGTCGAATTGATGTTGCAGCCGGACGGGGCTTTCTCGCTTAAGTCCACCAACGGGGGCGGCACGAACATGGAAATGATTGGGCAATGGGTGATGACGCAAAAGCGGTTGATCGGTGTGGAGATCCGCGAGGTGAAGAACGGCAACGCGGCGCTTGTGGGTCAGAAAATGGGATTGGGCACGGTGACGCAAGTTGATGCGGACGCGCTGGTGGTCCAGACCGAGAAGGGTGTCGAGCGGTACCAACGGGTGAGGTGAGTGTGGCCGACGATGGTGATCAAGACGAGGCGAGGAGGCACGAGAGGGTGCTGGATTATCAGGGGAGGATGCGCGCCGAGGCCCGGCCGCCGGTGTCGCGGAAGCGGAAGGCACTGGTGGGGATGTGGATTGGGTTTCGGGTGGCGTACTGGCTGGTGGCGCTGGGGATGATTGGCGGGATCGTGTTTCTGCTGAAGTGGATTCTGGGGACGTATCAGAAGTTCATGCCGGGATGAGACGGTTCTGATGGGGGCGCACGCGAAAGATTCGGCGACGTGAAGAAGCAGGCCCTCACCCCCGCCCTCTCCCGAGTACGGGAGAGGGAGTGGGTTGTTGGTGAAGTGCGGATCTGCTGATCATTGAAGAAGAACCCTCACCCTACCCTCTCCCGGAGTACCGGGAGAGGGTGAGAGCCGCGGACGTCCTTTTCTAGGAGAGGGCGTCTTGGATGAAGCGGAGGTCTTCGGGGGTGAGGGATTTGCCGGCGGCGGCGACGTTGATGCTGGCCTGGCGTTCGTTGCGGAAGCCGGGGATGACGCAGGCGACCTTCGGCATCGCCAGGACGTAGTTGAGCGCCATGCTTGCGAGGGCTTCGGTGGAGTTGCCGAAGCGTTGTTTGAGTTTCTGGAGCTTGGGTTTGAGTTTTTCAAGTTCTTCAGCGGTGAAGGCTTTGTTGCGGGCGCGGTTGTCGCCGGGCTCGAATTGGGGAGGGTGTTTGGGGTCGAACTTGTCGAGCAGGCGTGCTTGCGCCAGCGGGGAGAAGGCAACGAAGGTCAGGTTGTGCTGCTCCATCATCTTCGAAACTTCAGAGCCGGGTCGGACGAACTGGTCGTCTAAGGCGTGGGCCCAGCTTTGGAGGATCTGGGGTTTGACGATGGGGATAGACTTGGCGAAGTCTTTGGCGCTGTAGGCGGATTGGCCCTTGATGCGGACTTTGCCTTCTTTCACTAGCTCGTCCATCACTTGAGCGGCGCCGGTGAGGTACTGGTCGTTCTCGCCGAAGTCGCCGTGGTGGAAGTAATAGAGGTCGATGTAGTCTCGCTCGAGGTTGATGAGGGACTGCTCGCACTGGTGGCGGATGTGGGCGGGCTCATAGGCGTGGGCGGCGGTGCCGGGGAACCAGCCGATTTTGCTGGCGATGATGTAGTCGGTGGACTTCAGGCCGAGGAGATTGAGGACGCGTGCGAGCATGCGTTCGGCGCGGCCGTTGCCGTAGACGTCGGCGTTGTCGAAGTGATTAACACCGGCGTCGATACCGGCCTTGATGGCGGCAGTGATCTCGTCTTCGTTGACGTCGGCCCAGCCGTTGGGTGTGCCGTTGACCCAATTCAGACCGCCCATGGTCCAGCAGCCGAAGGAGATCTCGGAGACTTTGATATTGGTGGAGCCTAAGGGGCGGTAGTTCATGGGGGGACTTTAGGGAGGGCGGTGAAGGGAGAGCAACGTCCGCGCCCCGCACGCGGGGGCCGGCTAAACGACGGCGCAGCGGCAGGTCTTGTTGGTCGATGAAGAACCCTCACCCTGCCCTCTCCCGGAATACCGGGAGAGGAGAAAAGAGATGGGACATTCGGTTTGATCCGCACAAGCGGTACGCGCTGGTTCTGATAAATCAATTCCTCCGCGGAAGAGCCGGTAAAAGCCCCCTGATCAATAAAGATACAGGCCTTGCGGGTCGAGTTAACTCCTGACGCAATTGATGTTGGGAGAGGCATGAGCGCAGCGATTCAATTTCCAGATCCGGGTGATTCGTCCTTGCCGCGGGTAGAGCATACGGAGAACCCGGCGGCGAGCGGGACGATCGCGCGGATCATTCCGCCGATCGAGGCGGAGCTGGACCGGTTGCAGCGGGACCTGCTGGCCGTTCAGCAGGAGCTGGAAGATCTGCGCCAGCGCGATGAGACGCTGAAGTTTTACACGCAGCGCCTGGATGAAGAGCTGAAGCTGGCGGCGCGGGTGCAACAGGACTTTCTGCCCAAGAGCATGCCAAGCGTTGGGCCGCTGCGGTTTCACACGATCTATCGACCGGCGGGGTTTGTATCGGGGGACTTGTATGACGTGACCCGGCTGGATGAGTCGCACGTGGCGCTGTACATGGCGGATGCGGTCGGGCATGGGATGCCGGCGGCGCTGCTGACGATGTTCCTGAAGAACGCGCTAAAGACGAAGGAGATCTTGCCCGGCGGGTATCGGCTGCTGTCGCCGGGGCAGGCGCTGGAGCGGCTGAACGATGCGCTGGTGGCGCAGAACCTCTCGCAGGCAACGTTCGCGACGGCGGTGTATGCGGTGGTGGATACGAAGTCGCTGACGCTGACGCTCGCGCGGGCGGGACATCCTTCGCCGATCCGGCTGGGGCGATCGGGCGAGATGGACGCGATCGAGGCGGATGGATCGCTCTTGGGAATCTTTCCAGACGAGAAGTTCAGCGAGACGACGGTGCAACTGAGCCCCGGAGATCGGGTGTTCTTGTTCACCGATGGGGTGGAGGTGGCGTTCTGCGGGGATCGATCGTTGGATACGCAGCAGTGGAGGGAGGAAATCCTGGCTCGGCGGGAGTTGGAGACGAGCGCGCTGGTGAGCGAGCTGGCGGCGAAGGTCGATGGGGGGCAGCTGAAGGATGATTTGACGATGATTGTGATGGATGTGGGGTAGAGGGGATGCGATGGGGAGGGTCGCGGAGAAGTGCACCGCACGCGGGGCGGCTAAACGGCGGCGATCCAAAACACTTGTTGGTCGAAGAGAGCCCTCACCCTACCCTCTCCCGGAGTACCGGGAGAGGGAAAGAGACTGCGGCGCTACCAGCTCAAGTAACAGTTGACGAAAGACTTTGTTGGGGGGATGGTGTGCGCGGCGATTCTTATGTCGTGCATGTCATGGGGATGAAGGAGGTTGTGCATGTCGCTGGTTTTGGCGCTGGATCAGGGGACGACGAGCTCTCGGGCGATTTTGTTTGATCACAAGGGGAGCATTGTTGGGCTGGCGCAGCGGGAGTTTCGGCAGATCTTTCCGCAGCCGGGGTGGGTGGAGCATGACGCCGACGAGATTTGGGAATCGCAGATTGCGGTGGCCCAGGAAGTGATGAAGAAGACGGGACTGAGCGCCGGGGACGTGGCGGCGATCGGAATCACGAATCAGCGGGAGACGACGCTCGTTTGGGACCGCGCGACGGGGAAGCCGATCGGGCACGCCATTGTCTGGCAGGATCGACGGACGAGCCAATTTTGCGATGAGCTGAAGCGCGCCGGGCAGCTGCCCATGGTGCAGGAGCGCACGGGGCTGGTAATCGACGCGTATTTTTCCGGGACTAAGCTGCGTTGGCTGCTGGAGAATGTGCCCGGCGCCCGGGCGAGGGCCGATCGGGGAGAATTGGCGTTCGGGACGATCGACAGTTGGCTTCTGTGGAAGCTGACGGGCGGCACGGTGCACGTGACGGATCCGAGCAATGCGTCTCGGACGATGCTGTACAACATCAAGACGCGGTCGTGGGATGACGGGTTGCTCAAGATGTTAGACGTGCCTCGGGCGGTCTTGCCGGAAGTAAAGAGCTCGAGCGAGGTTTATGGGGAGACGGACGCAAAGCTCCTCGGGGGCGCGATCAAGGTGGCGGGGATCGCGGGCGATCAGCAGGCCGCGCTGTTTGGGCAGACGTGTTTCGCTCGTGGGCTGGCGAAGAACACGTACGGAACCGGGTGCTTCATGCTGATGAACGTGGGGGATAGCGCGGTGGCGTCCAAGCATCAGCTTCTCACGACGGTGGGCTGGGAACGCGCTGGCAAGACGGAGTACGCGCTGGAGGGATCCGTGTTTATCGGCGGCGCCGTGGTGCAATGGCTGCGGGATGGGCTGGGGATCGTGAAGTCCGCGGCGGAGATTGAGCAGTTGGCGGCGACAGTGCCGGATCCGGGCGGAGTCTACCTGGTGCCGGCGTTCGCGGGACTGGGTGCGCCGCACTGGGATCAGTATGCGCGGGGCACGATCACGGGGATCACGCGCGGGACGACCGCGGCGCATTTTGCCCGGGCTGGCTTAGAGAGCATCGCGTATCAGGTGGCGGATATCCTCGACGTGATGCAGAAGGATTCGGGAATCGAGATCAAGGAGCTGCGCGTGGATGGAGGGGCGGCGGCGAACAACCTGTTGATGCAGTTTCAGAGCGACCTGCTGGGTGTGCCGGTGGTTCGGCCGAAGGTGACGGAGACGACGGCGCTGGGGGCGGCGTACCTGGCGGGATTGGCGGTGGGCTACTGGAAAGATCAGAAGGATGTGGAGAGCAATTGGGAAGTGGAGCGGCGGTTTGAGCCGACGATGAAGCGGGAGGATGTGAGCCATCGGAGGGAGCGCTGGAGCGAGGCGCTGAAGCGATCGCGGGACTGGGAAGTGAAGTCGACGGTGGATGTGAAGAATTTGATTTAGTCGTTCCCGTAGCACGGGTTTGTAACCCGTGCGCTGCACTTCGCATGGGTTAAAAACCCATGCCACTGGAGACAAATGATGAAGCCATTCATTGGGGAGTTTTTGGGGACGGCGCTGTTGGTCTTGTTCGGCGATGGCGTGGTGGCGAACATGGTGCTGAACCGGACAAAAGGGAATGGGGGTGGGTGGATCGTGATCTCGGCGGGTTGGGGGATGGCGGTGTTTGTGGCGGTGTTCTGCGTTGGGAAAATGAGCGGCGCGCATCTGAACCCGGCGGTGACGCTGGCGATGGCGATGGCGCATAAAGCTGGCTTTAGCTGGGCGCAGGTGCCGGCGTACCTGGCGGGGCAGATGCTGGGGGCGTTTGTGGGAGCTTGTTGTGTTTACTTGTTTTACAAGGATCATTTCAAGGCGACGGAGGATGGGGATCTGAAGCTGGCGGTGTTTTGCACGGGGCCGGCGATCCGTTCTTACGGCACGAACTTTTTCTGCGAAGTGATTGGGACGTTTGTCCTGGTGCTGCCGATCTTCTTGATGGAAAGTGGAGGGACGGGATTGGGAGCGCTGGGGGCGCTGCCGGTAGGGTTGCTCGTGTTCGCGATCGGGATGTCGCTGGGAGGGACGACGGGGTATGCGATCAACCCCGCGCGGGATTTGGCACCGCGGATTGCGCATGCGCTGCTGCCGATTCCGGGGAAGCGGGACAGTGATTGGCCTTATGCGTGGGTGCCGGTGTTGGGGCCCGTATTGGGGGGAATTTTGGCGGCCACGGCTGCGGGAGCGTTGAGGTAGCTCTTTGGGGAAAGGACACCCTCACCCCTGCCCTCTCCCGCGTACGGAAGAGGGGTAGGTGGCTTGTGAAGTTGAAATAACTGTACCTGAAGAAGAGCCCTCACCGTGCCCTCTCCCGGGGTACCGGGAGAGGGGAAGAAAGAGCAGAGGTCTCCCGCTTCGGGTCAGGCGGCGGGGGTTGGGGTTAGCGTCAGGTGCTTGGACATCTGCTCGATTTGGTCGATCGCTTCGGCTAGGGCTGTCGTCACCTGGACGGTGGCGACGCAGGTGATTCGGTCTTTGGCGCGCTGGAGGTTGCCTTTCATGGTCCAGAGGCCGACAACCATGTTGAGCTCGGGGTAGACCATGTGGAGGCGCTTGCAGAGATAGCGGGCGTGAGTTGCGGCGGCGGGAGGCATGGCGGAGACGATGACGATGTGCGCCTCGTTCTTCTTCACCTGCTCGACCATTTCAGACGCGAGTGCCGTGACGGAGACGTTTTTGGCGCAATAACCCTGGAAATTGAGGAGCTGGGTGAGCATCATCCCGACGATTTCGTCGGCTTCGTCATGGCTGGGGAGGCTGACGACGTTAACGGTGCAGTTGTTGGGGATGCGCTGACGGCGCGCGGCGGGGACGACGGCTTTGACATCCACATCTGCCGGGCGATCAGACGTTGTGGCGCCGGTGCGGGCGAAGAGGACCTGCTGCTCATCGCCTAGCTCGTCGATGAGTTCGCGCAGGGATTTGCGGATGAATTCGCGACGGCGCTCGTCGAGGTTGTTCTTGTGGCGATCGACTTCAGCCATCGCCAGGGCGGGCAGGAGGACCTGGTCGTAGATCTCTTCGAGCGAGCGCTCGCCGAGGTAGCCGGTGACGAGCTCGGCGACTTCTTCCTGGTCCATGGCGAGCCAGCGCTGGTAGACGCGCTCGTGGGGCGCCAGGACCGGTTCGTCGCCGAGGATGATGTCGAGAAAGCGGAGCTGGGGAACATACTTACCAAGGACAACGAGGCAGACGGTGAGCGGCGTCGCCATGAGCAGGCCGATGGGTCCCCAGAGCCATGTCCAGAAGACGGCCGCGACGAGGATGGCGACGGTGGACATGCCGGTCGATGAGCCGTAAAGGACCGGCTCCATGACATTATTGGAGAAGAGCTCGATCACCACGAAGAGGCTGATGGTCCAACCAAATACGCCGAAGCCGCGGTAGACGGCAAGTGAGATGAGGACGGGAAAGGCGGCGGCGATCCATGGGCCGATGTAAGGAACGAACCGGAGGACGGCGCAGAGTAGCCCCCACAGGACGGCGTTGGGGAAGCCCGGATCGTTGTGTCCCGCGGTGAGGCCGATGATCCAGAGGCCCAGCGCGATGGCGGCGCCGTAGGTGCCGTTCACGATCGCCTGCATGAGAAGATAGCGGCTGATGCGTTCCGCGGCGTCGTCCAGCGCCTGCGTGGTGAGGTTCAGGCGCCCGTAACCCACGAGGCGGATCAGGCGATCGCGCAAGTCTTCGCGCTGGAGGAGCATGAACAAGGTGAAGATGATGACCAGGCCCGCGGTGCCGAGAGGCGAGAGCACGAGCCCCAGGTAGCCCCAGAGGCGCTCAAAGGGGGAGGGCGTGGGCTGGACGATGGCCACAGGGAGCGGATTTTCCTTGGTCGGCTGGGTGGCGGGGTTGGGGACTTTGCCGACGGTGCCTTCGGTGATGGTGCGGGCGTCGTTGGTTTCAGAGATGAGGTGCTGGGCAACGGCTTCGGCGGGCTGGGTGACGGCTTGCGTGGTGGATTGTGTCGTCGCCGGGTGATCGAGGTTCTGCTTCACCTTCTGGCCGAAGGTGGAGAACTTGTCGAGCAGGCCCGACTTGGGGCGGAGGATCTCCAGCTTGGCGATGATGTTGTCCTGATACTGATCGAGGTTCTTGGCGAGCTCGTAGAGCTGATCGGCGACCACGAAGCCCAGGACGCCCAGGAGTACGAAGGAGATAGTGACGACGGTGAGCACGGAGGGGACGCGCCCGATGCGAGCGCGCTCGAAACGTCTCACGAGGGGCGTCATGAGAAAGGTCAGGAGCACCGCCAGCGCCAGGGGGATCAAAACCTCTGAGGCGAGGTAGAGCGCCGCGATCACGACGCATATCGATGCGAGGGTGATGAACTTTGAATTGTCGGGATGAGGGTCGTTTCGAGGCATGGATACTTAGGCCGCCATGGGTGGTGCAGATCGCTTGTTGTTCAACCGAGGCGATTCTAGCGGCGGTGATTGCGCGCGGAGAACGTCCAATAACGGCGGGCAAGCATCAGGAACATTAGCTATCGCTGGAAAGCAAGATCGAATTGCGCCGATACTTTGGATATGAGGCATCTGGTCGTACACGTCGTGATGCTTGTGCTTTTCTTCTGTGGCGCAGGCCACGCGCAGACGACCCGGCCTGCGCCGGCGGCGTTTGCGCAGACGCTGACGAAGATTGCCAGCGGCCTGGTTGCGGGGGACACCACCCCCCTATCGGATGCCATGGATGAGGGGACGCCGGTGACATCTTTCGATGCAGAGAATCCCAGGTCGGCGGAACACCTGGTGCTGGCAACGACCGGCGGGACCATGCTCGCGAATCGCGCATACGCGCAACTTCCAAACGTCCTGGCGTCGGATCTGGCGAACGATTTCGCCAAGGCGGATTACGTGCCGGAAAGCTTGCGCAAGGAGATGTGTCCCGAGCAGTCAGCCGTGGTGAAGGCGAACGTAACGGCGACGCAGTGGGTCATGCAGGCGCTTGAGCCGACGAAGCGCAGCCTGATCGGAGTGCTGGTGATTTGGCCGCGGGAGGTGCGCGCCAGCGCTAACGTTCGGCCCGAGCGGGTGCGGCCGGTGTTTGTGCTGATCAAGGCGGAGATGCAGGGGGATCGGCCGCGGATCAAGCAGGTGGTGTTCGGGGATCCGCTCGATGCCAAATAGCTGAATCGTCGCGGGCGTTTTACATGCGATGAAGAGTCAGGCAGGTTTTGGCGCGGGGAACTCGGCGGGATGGGGGCCAACTCGATCTTGATCCGGGGCGGCGGGCGCGACCTCGTAGGGGAAGCGCTTTTTGAGCTTGAGGAAGTGTTTCTCGAAAAGGTGATAGCTGGCGTAGGCGGCGGTGAGCGCGGCGGCGGAGAAGATGCCGATGCGCAGGACTGCGGCGACGGGGTAAGGCACGTGCAGGTGCCCCGCGAGGGAAGCGGTGTGGAACGTGTTGGCGAGCGGGCGGTGGAACAGGCCGTGCCACACGTAGATGCCGTAGCTGTACTTGCCGAGCCAGCGCAGGGGGCGCCAGGTGAGCGGGCCGGATTGGTGGGTGGCGGCATCGTAGGTGAAGCAGCCGAAGAGGATGAAGATCGGGACGAACGCGTAGCGCTGGATCTCCGGGAGGTAGGGATCGAACCCTTTGAAGTGGTAGAAGAGCAGGCCGAGGAGGAGCGTCGTGACAAAGCCGACGATGGGCGTGAACCGCTTGATGACCAAACCCATGTGCGGGCGGCGGATGAGATCCGCGAGCAGCGCACCGATGAGGAGCGGATCGAGGCGCAGCGGTGTGAGGACATAGCCGGCGGGCGAGTGCGAGGCGACGATGCAGCGCGCGGTGACGGAGGCGGCGGCGAGGGCGATGCACGCGAGCGGGAACCATCGGCCGCGCAGGAGCAGGACCACGACGGGCCAGAGCAGGTAGAAATGCTCTTCGACGGCGAGGGACCAGAAGTGTCCGACCTGAAGCCACGGGGACGTGACCGCGGCGAAACCTTTCTGCGTGATCAGGATGTTGGTTCCGTAGAGCCAGAGCCAGGGCTGATGGTGGGCGAGGTTCTGCGCGCCAGGAAGGAACGGCACCGTGATGAGCACCAGCAGCAGCGCGAGGTAGTAGAGCGGAAAAATACGGAGGGTTCGGCGCACGTAGAAGTTCTTGAAGTAGCCCGGGGAGCGCACGGTGTCGAGCAGGATGCCGGTGATGAGAAAACCAGAGAGAACGAAGAAGAGATCGACGCCGACCCAACCGGCGCGGAAGGCGCGCAGCGTCCACAGGCCGAGCGAGGAAGAGCCGAAGTTGAAGTCGCCGGAGAAGTGGTAGAGCATCACCGCGACGATGGCGAGGCCGCGAAGTCCGTCGAGTGCCGGGAGGTGCCGGGTCTCCGGGATGAGCAGCGGGCGGGACTGCGCGACCGCGGACGGAGAAACGGCGCGGCCGGAGGTTCTTTGAACGTCCAGATCGACAAAAAGAGGTAGACGATTCTGCGTCAACGTCAGACGCTTGAACAGCATGAGGCCATCTCCCGCACCTGCGACATCTGTAGCAGAGAGCGGAAGCGGAGGGGAGGGCGAATGTGGGGGTAATGCAAAACAGAAATCGTGGGGACAATGTCTACAATTGCGGCATGCGTGGTCTGAGCTGGCTGATGTTGCTGCTGCTGCCGCTTTGCCTGCGGGCGGAATCTGGCGGGAAGATTTCGATGCCGACGTATCAAACCCGCTACTACACCATCTACACCGATCTGCCGGAAGAGCGCGTGCGGGAGGCGGAGCTGCGCATGAGCCGGATGGTGGAGGTGTATCGGCAGCGGACGGCAGATTTTGCGGGAGCAGTCTCGCAGCGGCTGCCATTCTACCTGTTTACCAGGGAGCGGGACTACCTCGACGCGGGCGGGATCGAAGGGTCGAGCGGCGTCTTCGACCGCGCCAGCCAGGTGCTGATGGCGGTGGCCGGTGAGAAGCCGTCGGTGGAGACGTGGTATGTCGTGCAGCACGAAGGGTTTCACCAGTTCGCGCATGCGGTGATCGGAGGCGAACTGCCGATCTGGGTGAACGAGGGATTGGCCGAGTATTTCGGCGAGGCGATCTTCACCGGCGACACGTTCATCACGGGCGCAATTCCCGATTGGCGGCTGCGGCGGATCAAGGCTGAGATCACGGCGGACAAGTTCCGCTCCATCGAAGAGATGATGAAGCTCGAGCATGCAAAGTGGAATGACGAGATCTCGGTGGTGAATTACGATCAGGCTTGGTCGATGGTGCATTTTCTGGCGCACGGCGAGGGCGGGAAGTATCAGCGGGCGTTTGTAAACTACATGCGGGATCTCGGGGCCCGAGTGCCGGGGAAGAAGGCCTGGGAGGAGAATTTCGGATCGGCGGAAGGATTCGAGGCGAAGTGGAAGTCGTATTGGCAGAAGCTCGAGGAGGGATCAACAGCGGAAGTGTACGCCAAGGCGACGTTGCAGACGCTGACCGGCGCGCTCGGGCGCGCTTACGTGAAGAAGCAGTTTGTGAATTCGGTGGAGGAGCTCGAGAAGTTGATCACGGGCGGGAAACTTAAGTTGGATGCGCAGGATTGGTTGCCGGCGAGCGTGTTTGATGTGGCGCTGGAAAATTTGAAGCAGCTTCGGAAACAGGGCTGTCGGTTCTCCGTCCTGGTGGCGGCGGGAAGACAGCCGGTGGTGGTTTGCCAAATGAGCAACGGGGGGAAGATGACGGCGAGGTTTACGGTGGTGGGGAATCGGGTCGGACAGGTAACGGTAAGCGCCCCTGCCGCCCCACCGCTGGCGTCGCCGAAGCGCGGGTCGACGCGAATGAGTCGGTAACCCCGGTGATCCTCCCCCCTGCTCTCCCTGGATGACCAGGAGAGGAATTTTACCACGCTACTGCTTCAGGCTTGCCAGCTCGGCTTCGTCCGCGTTGCCGCTGACGAATCTCTTTACGATTTCGTTGTCCGTGGTTTTGATGGATTCTGGTGTGCCATCGAAGATGAGTCGGCCTTCGTGGAGCATGACGATGCGGTCGGCGACTTTGAACGCGCTGGCCATGTCGTGGGTGACGACGATGCTGGTCACTTTGAGCTCGCGCTGAAGCTTCAGGATCAGTTCATTGATGACGTCCGAGCGTACGGGGTCAAGGCCCGTGGTGGGTTCATCATAGAGGATCACCTCAGGGTCCAGCGCGATGGCGCGGGCAAGGGCGACGCGCTTGCGCTGCCCGCCGGAAAGCTCCATCGGCATCTTCTTGCGCACTTCCGGAAGACCGACAAGGCGGAGCTTTTCGTCGACGATGTTGCTGATCTCGTCGGCGCCTTTGCTGGTGTGTTCGATCACGGGGAATGCCACGTTCTGCTCCACGGTGAGCGAATCGAAGAGGGCGCCCATCTGGAAGAGGAAGCCAAAGCGCTCACGGATTTTCATGAGGTCGCGCTCGGGGAGGGGATCTGTTCGCTTGCCGTCGAACCAGACTTCGCCCTCGTCGGGGCGGAGCAGGCCGACGATGTGCTTGAGCAGCACGCTCTTCCCGGTGCCGGATGCGCCGATGACAACGATGCTTTGCCCCTGCTGAATCTGGAGGTCGAGGTGGCGGAGGACGATGAGGCGCCCGAAGCGTTTGGAGACGTTTTTGAGTTCAATGAGCGTCATGTACCTCTATCAGAAGACGCGCACCTCGTAACGGTGCGGCTACGGGATTGTAGCGTACAACATACGTGATGGAGCAGATCATCCGAACAGCGATTTCGCGCCGTAGAGGGTCATGTACCAGTCCTTAGAAATCTGCGCGAAGAAGAAGTTGAGCATGATGATGGCGACGAAGCTGATGACGAAGGATTCGGTGCAGGCGCGTCCCACGCCGGAGGCGCCGGAGCCACAGGTGAAACCCTTATAGCAACTGATCAGGCCGATCGCTCCGCCAAAGAAGAAGCTCTTGATGATCCCCTCCATGATCTGCCAGGTTTCCACCCCTTGGGCCGCGTTCGTCCAGAAGGGGTCGTTGGCGATGCCCAGACCCTTCACAGAGACAATCCATCCGCCGAGGATGCCAAGAAGATCCGAGTAGATGGTTAGCACTGGAAGCAGGAGCAGACAAACGAGAAAGCGCGGGACAACGAGGTAGCGGATCGGATCCGCGCCCATGACTCGCAGCGCATCCAGCTGCTCGGTCACGTTCATGGTGCCCAGCTCCGCCGTGAGTGCACCGCCGATTCGACCGGCGAGCATTACGGCGGCGAGCACGGGCCCGATCTGTTTCACGACCGAGAGCGCGATCACGGATCCCATGCGCTCTTCCTGGCCGATCGCTTTGAACTGGGTGAAGGTTTCGATCGCCATCACCATTCCGATGAACGCGCCGGTCAGGCTGATGACGGGGATCGAGCGGACGCCGACTTCAAACATCAGCGGCGGCAGGAGGCGCAGGTTCTTCCAGCGCATCCACCACGTCGACAGCCAGCGCAGGGTTCGCCCGGCGAAGACGGTGAAATCGCCCATCATCGCCAGGGCGTTGTTGGTGTTGCGTCCGATTTGCTCAATCACGGCAAAAGGCATTGGTGGCGGATGATAAAACCGCCGGCGCAGCGGGGCAAATGTTGAGCCGGTCCGCGAGGCCGTGCGTCATTTCTTGCGCGTCGTGAATGGAGCGGCCGGGAAGCCCGCGCCGTTGTAGAGCGTGCACTTGGGATCGTTCGCCCAGGCGTAGCGCACGGCAGTGGCGGAGTTGATCTTGCCCTCGGTGAGGATGATCTGATCGCCCTGAATCATCGCGCTTGCCGGCTCGAACTTGCCGTCAGCGCCGGCGATTTCGAAGCCCTCGAGATTACCTTTCGACTTGAGGCCGCCATCGGTGTGGTCAAAAGTCAGCGTGATCTTGTCTTCGCCAAAGTCCGCACACTTCAGCGTCGGACCGGTATAAGGGATGTCCTTGCCGTAGGTGGTCTTGAGCGCCAGAGCGGCCAGCCGGTGCCCGACCGGCTGCTTGTCTTTGGGGTGAATGTCGTGCGGGTTCCCCTTGTCGATCGTCACAACGAGACCCGCGTTGGGCAGTTGCCTGGCGGCGTGGGCTTGAGACTCCCGCATCATGACCCAGTCGCGCGTGCCGCTCTTGAAGTTGGGGAGTTGAACGATGAGGAAAGGGAAGTCGCCTTGGTTCCAGGCCGCGCGCCAGCTGGTCGCGAGGGCTGTGAGGACGTCGCGATACTCCTTGGGATAAGCGGTGTTTGTCTCGCCCTGGTACCAGAGCGCGCCGCGAATCGGGAAACCCGCGAGGGGAGCGATCATGCCATTGTAAAGACTCGCCGGCGCCTGATACGGCCGCTCGCGCGCCGGCTCGCTCGATGCCGGATCAGGCTTGGTGGGCTTGAGCCACTGCTGCGTCCACTCCGGCTCGTAAGGAAGGTGCAGATCGTCAAATGCCTTGCGCGGGATCCAGGCTTCCGCACGCGTCCCGCCCCATCCTGATTCGATCAACCCGACCGGCGACTTCAGCGCCTGCTGAAGTTCGCTGCCGAAGAAGTACGCGACGGCGGAGAAATCCTTAACGGTGGCTGGCGAGCAGATCTCCCACTTGCCGCTCAGCTCCTGCTGAGGCTCATCTTTGAACGCACGGCCGACGGTGAACAGTCGAATCGTCGGCTTTTCCGCAGCCTTGATCGCCTCCGCCGCATTCTGCGCGCGGGCGACAGAAAAGCTCATGTTCGATTGCCCGGAGCAAAGCCAGACTTCGCCGATGAGGATGTCGCTGATGGTGAGGGTGTTCTTCCCGCTCACCTTCATTGCCAGCGGCTCAGCCGCCGAGATCGGCTCGAGCGTCACCCGCCACTTCCCCTGGGCATCCGCGGTGGCGGAAACCTTCTGCCCCGCGATCGAGACAGTGACTTTTTCATCCGCCTCGGCCGTGCCCCAGATCGGCAGCTTGATCCCGCGCTGGAGGACCATGTGATCGGAGAAGATCGCGGGAAGCTTGACATCAGCTTGCGCGGAGGCGTGCAGCAAAATCAGCGCGGCTGTCCAGGCGAGGCACATCAGCTTTTTCATGCGGAAGAAATTTTACTGCTTGGTTGCACCCGACGCACGCAGCGGAACCAGCAGGGGTTTTTACTGGTGGCAAGCGCGGACGCATGCTTTAGTTATGACGTCACCGGCGCGATGCGACGGGCGCATCCGCCGGAGTGCAGGAAGGCGCACACCTACCTGTTTAGGGTAATTGAATTGTGCGTTGCAAAAAGATGAGATGCTCTAGCCGGGAGTTTTCATGACGGTAGCAGTTCAGTTGCACCCGGAATTGGCGGCGGCGTTGAACGGAGCGGGGAAGCATCGCGGCGCGGTACGCGTACGCGCGGCCGCGAAGCGCGCAGGCGCGCGGCTGGTGGCGATGCATCCCAACGTCAACGATCCGCAGCTCGCCAAGTGGTTCTACGCGGATGTCCCCAGCAGCGCCGACGCGCAAAAGCTCGCGTCGGAACTTCAACAAGTCGAGGGTGTCGAGGCGGCCTACGCTAAGCCGGATGCAGAGCCGCCCTGACCACACGGGAAGGAGATCTCATGGCACAGCGACCGAGGCGCGGCGGCGGAAGGGCAAATGGCGGGGGCGGACGGGCGACTGGGGGTGGTGGTCGGCGGGGAATCAGCGGGTCCGCCTACCCCGGCGAGCCGGAACTGATCGTGATTGCTCATCCCGATGCGGGGTTGCGGCTGGCGGCGGCGGGGTTCGAATCCACCTCCGGCGCGGAGGTGGCGTCGCTGCGCGATGCGCTGTCAGGGGTGGAAGCAAGGGTTCGTCCGCTTTTTGGCGCCAGCGAAGAGCGCCTGCGGTACGAGTCGGCGTCACTGTCTGAGCGGCTGGGGGCTGCGGTGCCGGACCTGTCGGTGTACTACCGGGTCGAGGCGCCGGCGGAACGGCTTGAGGAGCTCGCGGGCAAGCTCCAGAAGCGGGATGCGGTGGCAGCCGCGTACATCAAGCCGCCCGCGGAGCCGCCGCAGATCAACGACATGGCGCCGCTGGCGGAAGAAACGCCGGCGACCCCGGATTTCAGCACGCGTCAGGGATATCTCGACGCGGCTCCTGGCGGCATCGACGCGCGGTACGCCTGGACCCAGCCCGGCGGACGCGGCGCGGGTGTGCAGGTGATCGACATCGAAGGCGCGTGGCGATTCTCCCACGAAGACCTCAAGACCAACCAGGGCGGCGTGGTGGGCGGTACGCAGAGCACCGACATCGGCTGGCGCAACCACGGCACCGCGGTGGCGGGCGAAATTTCCGGCGACGTGAACACCGTCGGCATCACCGGTATCGCCGCCGACGCCAACATCCGCGCCATCTCCATCTTCGGCAGCACCGGTTCCGCCGGCGCCATCCGCATGGCCGCCGGCATGCTGCACGCGGGCGACATCATCCTGATCGAGCTGCATCGTCCGGGGCCGCGCTTCAACTACCAGGGACGCCAGGACCAGATGGGTTACATCGCCGTCGAATGGTGGCCAGACGATTATGACGCCATCCGCTATGCCACGGGACTGGGCGTGATCATTGTCGAAGCCGGCGGCAACGGCGCGCAGAACCTCGACGATCCCATCTACAACAACCCCGGCCCCGGCTTCCCCGCGAGCTGGAGGAATCCCTTCAACCGCAACAATCGCGACTCCGGCGCGATCATCGTCGGCGCCGGTGCGCCGCCCCCGGGCACGCACGGAGCCAACCATGGCCCGGATCGATCGCGGCTCGATTTCTCCAACTACGGCTCATGCGTCGACGCCCAGGGCTGGGGCCGGGAGGTCACCACCACCGGCTACGGCGACTTGCAGGGCGGCCAGAACGAAGACGTCTGGTACACCGATCGCTTCAGCGGAACCTCCAGTGCTTCGCCCATTATCGTCGGGGCGCTGGCGTGCGCTCAGGGTGTGCTGCGCGCCCGCGGTTCCACGATCTACACGCCCGCAACGGCGCGGCAGGCGCTGCGAACCAAGGGCTCCCCTCAGCAGGATGCGCCGGGGAGACCGTCCACGCAGCGCATCGGCATGCGCCCCGACCTGCGCAAGATGGTCGGCATCTCCATCAAGCTCAAGGACCACATCAAGAACGAGTTGAAGGAGCACATCAAGCCGGAAGTGAAGGACAAGCCGGAGATCAAGGAGAAGGTCGAGATCAAGGAGCATAAGCCCGAGATCAAAGAACACGTGAAGGTCGAGGCCAAAGAGCTGAAGCCGGAAGTGAAGGAAGCACAAAAAGAACTCAAAGAACACAAGCCGGAGATCAAAGAAAACAACAAAGAGTTCAAGGAGCACAAGGGCGAAGTGGAGAAGCTTCGTGACAAGATTCGCGAGAAGCTGGCGGACGGCGCACCTCCGCCAAGCGGAGATCCCATGGGGCAATCCGCGGACGTGATGCAGTTGCTGGCGATCATCGCGCAGCGGCTGGATGACCTGGAAGCGCGGCTTGCATCAGGCCAGGCGTTCATCCGTCCGGAAGAGCGGCCGGATGTCGGCGGTCAGGCGCTCAATCAGCCACGCGAGTGAAAGATGGCGTGATCATCATCCTTGCCTCACGCTTCGACCCCGTTGCCGATGCGCTGGTGGAGCGATGGCAATCATGCCATGCGCTGAGGATGACTTGCGCCGATTTATCCCGCGCTGGGTGGTCGATTGACAACGGCGGCGACGGGGATGCCTGCATCGCAGGACGACGCATCGCATGCGGCGACATCCGCGGCGTGATCAACCGCCTGCCATACGTCACGCCAACTGAACTGCCGCACATCGCTCCGCACGATCGGGATTATGTGGCGATGGAGATGTCGATGTTTCTGCTGGCGTGGCTCACGGGTCTGCGTTGCCCGGTGCTGAACCGGCCGACGCCCAACTGCCTGATCGGGCCCAATTGGCGGGAGCTGCAATGGATGCAGGCGGCGGCTTCTGTCGGAATGGACGTGCGGCCGATCGTGAGGCGGGCGCCGTCAGCGCCTGCGACAGAAGAACGCTACACGGGCGTGCGGCGCGTCGTGACCGTCGTGGGTGACGAATGTCCTCTTGAGCAGGCTCCACTCTTATCCAGTCGGGCGGTGGCGCTGGCGCGGAAGGCAAACGTCGAGCTTCTGGACGTGACGTTTGAGACGCTCGGCACAGAATCCCGCTTCATCGCGGCCGGCCTCTGCCCCGACATCTCGCACCCACTGCTTGCCGATGCGCTGCTCGCCCGGCTCGGCATTCAGTCGACGCTCAACGTCGAAGCTGGGAGTGCACCGTGATCCTGCTCTGGGGATGCGCGGGGGAAGGGCCGTTCCAGGCCGTCGCCGACGCGCTGGATCGTCTGGGCGGGGAGTACTTCCTGTTCGATCAGCGTGACACGCCCGATGCGTCGATCCTCGTACGCGGCGGGCGCCGGGTCAGCGGTTGGCTTCGCACGCCCTCCGGCGCAATATCGCTGGAGGAGGTGACAGGCGTGTTTCTCCGCCCCCACGACATCCGCCGACTGCCAGCGTATCAGTTGGAGCAATCAGCGGGCTCGCTGCAGCAAGCGATGCAGCTCGAGCAACTGCTGTTCGAGTGGATTGAAGTCACGCCAGCGCTGGTGATCAACAAGCCGTCGGCGATGGCGTCGAATAACTGCAAGCCGTACCAGTCACGCCTGATCGAGCGGTGCGGGCTGCGCGTCCCGCGCACGCTCATCACTACCAGTCCAGCGGACGCTGAGGCGTTCTGGCGTCAGCACCAGCGCGTCGTTTACAAATCCATCAGCGGCATCCGCAGCATCGTCTCGCAGCTCACCGACGCGCACCGGCATCGGCTGAGTGAACTGCGCCACTGCCCCACGCAGTTGCAGGAGTACATCGATGGCGACGACTATCGCGTCCACGTCGTCGGCGAGCACGTTTCCTGCTGCAAGATCTGTTGCGGCGGGGACGACTACCGTTACGCCCATCGTGACGGCGTCGACTCGGAAATGACCCCTTGCGCCATTCCGGGAGAAGTCGCACAACAATGCCGAGCGGTGACGCGAGCGCTGGGATTGACCCTCTCCGGCATCGATCTTCGCCGGCGCAGCGATGGAAGCTGGTACTGCTTCGAAGTGAACCCGTCTCCCGGCTTCACCTGCTTCGACGAAGCCACGGCCGCTCACATCGCCGAAGCGACGGCGCAAGCGCTCATGGCCGGATCCACGCACCAGAACGTCGCGCCAGAGCGTGCGACTCGGCCGCACTCCTGATCGTCGGGGAACACCTGCTCGACAATGTTTTGTTTGACGCCGACCGCCGGCAGACTATGTTGACGGCAAGATCCTGAACACAAGGAGCCACCTATGCTACGCATTAACGATGAAGCGCCGAATTTCACTGCGGAAACGTCGCAAGGCACAATCAACTTCCACCACTGGATGGGGGACAAGTGGGCGATCCTCTTTTCGCATCCCAAAGACTTCACGCCGGTCTGCACCACGGAGCTGGGGTACATGGCCAAGCTCCAGCCGGAATTTGAGAAGCGGAACTGCAAGATCATCGGCCTTTCAGTCGACCCCGTTGCCAAGCACGAAAAGTGGAAGCAGGACATCGAGGAGACGCAGGGCGCGGCGGTGAATTATCCGATGATCGGCGATCCGGATCTGAAGGTGGCGAAGCTCTACAACATGCTGCCGGCGGAGGCGGGCGATTCGTGCGAAGGTCGCACGGCAGCCGACAACGCCGCCGTGCGCACGGTCTTCATCGTCGGACCGGACAAGAAGATCAAGCTGATGCTGGTGTACCCCATGAGCACGGGGCGAAACTTTGACGAAGTGCTGCGGGTTCTGGATTCGATGCAGCTGACGTCCAAGCACAAGGTCGCGACGCCGGTGAACTGGAAGCAAGGCGAAGATGTGATCATCCTGCCTGCGGTTTCCGATGATGAAGCGAAGCAGAAATACCCCGGCGGCTGGAAAGCGCCGCGCCCCTACCTGCGGATCGTGCCGCAGCCGAAATAGAGCCGCAAACGCGGAGGTGTGGGATGATCCTGAAGCAGTTCTACCTGGGCTGTCTCGCCCACGCCTCGTATGTCATCGGCGATGAGTCCAGCCGTGTGGCCGTGGTCGTCGACCCGCAGCGCGATACAGACCAGTATCTCGCCTTCGCGGCGGAGCATGGGCTCGCGATCAAGCACGTGTTCCTCACGCACCTGCACGCGGATTTCATCGCGGGGCACCTGGAGCTGCGCGATCGCGCCGGCGCATCGATCCACCTAGGCGCTTCTGCGAAGGCCCAGTATCCCTTCCAGCCGATGCGGGATGGCGATGTGTTGGATCTGGGGCGGGTGCGGCTGAAGGTGCTGGAGACGCCGGGACACACGCCGGAATCAATTTCGATTCTCGTATATGACCTGGGCGTCAGCGACACCGAGCCGCACGCGGTGCTGACCGGCGACACGCTCTTCATCGGTGACGTGGGCCGGCCAGATCTTCGCGCATCATTAGGTTGGTCCGCGCAGCAACTGGGCGCGATGCTCTACGACTCGCTGCACACCAAGCTGCTGCCGCTGCCCGATGAAAGCCTGATCTATCCCGCACACGGCGCTGGCTCGCTCTGCGGAAAATCATTGAGCAAGGAGACCGTCTCCACGCTCGGTCAGCAGCGTCAGTCCAACTACGCGCTTCAGCCGATGACCAAGGAGCAGTTCATCCAGGTCGTGACGGCGGACCAGCCGGACACACCCGCCTACTTCACATATGACGCCGTGAGGAACAGCGAAGAGCGCCCCACGCTGGAGAACACGCTCGCGCGTGAGATGCATCCGCTGACCCTGGACGAGCTGCTCAAGTTGCAGGCCGCTGGTGCGCAGATCCTGGATACGCGCGACCCGGGCGAATTCGCGGCGGCGCACCTTGCCGGCAGCATCAACATCGGCCTCGGTGGCCAATACGCCACCTGGGCCGGCACCGTGCTGGATCGACAGCATCCGATCGTCATCATCGCAGACCCCGGCCGCGAAAAGGAAGCCGCCGTTCGTCTCGGCCGCATCGGCTTTGACCATGTCGCGGGTTATCTCGAGCATGGGATGCAGAGTTTGGCGTCAAAACCGGAACTCACTGTGACCACGGCACGCTGGAGCGCCCCACTTGCGGCCGAGCTGCTTGCTTCATCGAAGGCTCCGCTGGCGGTCGACGTGCGAACGCCCCGGGAGCGCGAGCAAAAACACATCCGCGAAAGCGTAAGCCTGCCGCTCAGCCGCCTCACGGCGCAGATGGAGACACTGCCGAAGGGCCGACCGCTCTTGGTCTATTGCGCCGGCGGCTACCGTTCCTCAATCGGAGCGAGCCTGCTTCAGCGCGCGGGATTTACAGACGTGAGCGAACTCGCCGGCGGCATCGCCGCCTGGGAAGCCGCCAAGCTGCCCGTGCAATCCGGCCAAGCCTGATACCTCCCTGAGAATTATTCTCTGCCTGACCCCAAAACGAGCGTGCGGGCGC
>DASVUC010000224.1:0-17450 GCA_036387255.1 Tepidisphaeraceae bacterium
AGGGGTGGGCCTCTCAAGCTTCCTCTTGATCGGGTACTACTATGAGAAGCCTTCGGCACGCGAGGCGGCGAAGAAGGCGTTTTTGGTTAATCGCGTGGGCGACTTCGGGTTCGGGCTGGGGATCATGACGTGCTTCGCAGCGTTCGGGACGATCCAGTACTTCAGCGGCACCGCGGAGCACACGGGCATTCTCGAGATCGTACAGGCTGCGCATGTCTCGCCTTTTCAGGAGACGTGCCGGCAGTGGATTCCGTTCCTCCTGATGGTGGGCGCGTTTGGCAAGAGCGCGCAGTTCCCGCTGTACGTTTGGCTTCCGGACGCGATGGAAGGACCCACCCCCGTTAGCGCGCTGATCCACGCTGCGACGATGGTGACGGCCGGCGTTTACATGATCGCCCGCTGCGGGACACTGTTTGTCGGCAACCACGCGGCGATGATGACCATCGCCGTCATCGGCGCGTTCACCGCAATCTTTGCGGCGACGATCGCGCTGCGGCAGTTCGATTTGAAGAAGGTCTTCGCCTACTCGACGATCTCGCAGCTCGGTTTCATGTTCGTGGGCGTCGGCTGTCTCGCTCCAGTTGCGGGGGTGTTCCACCTGGTGACGCACGCGTTCTTCAAGGCGCTGTTGTTCTTGAGCTCCGGCGTGGTGATGCACGCGATGGCGGGGGAGCTGGACTTCCGCAAGTTCTCGGGGCTCAAGCGCGTACTGCCCAAGACACGCTGGCTCATGCTGATTGGATGCCTGGCGCTGGCGGGCTTCCCGCCCTTCAGCGGGTTCTTCTCGAAGGATGAGATCATCATTGCCGCGTGGACGCAGAACAAGTTCATCGCGGTGGTGATGCTGTTCACGGCGTTCCTGACTGCGTACTACACGTTCCGCCTCTACTTCCGCACATTCGAAGGTCCCGAGCTCGTTCCGTCCGGTCCCGCTCCATCGCACGGTCATGGTCATGCCGATCACACCGCGGGACATGAAGTTGCGCACGCAGCCGTGCGACCAGACGACGGCGCCGCCAGCGAATCCGCGATTTCCACCGGCACTGCCGCGTCTTCTGGTGTCGACGAAGGTCAGACGCATCACGCTCCCGCGCACAGTCAAGACACGCACGGTCACGGCGGTCACGACCACGGCCATCACAACCACGAGCCGATGGTCATGATCTTCCCGCTGGTCGTGCTGGCGATCGGCGCGCTGCTCGCGGGCTTTCTCAACTTCCCCGAGCGGATGAGCAGCCTGGGCGGGTTCCTCGGCGAAAGTCCCTCGCTCCGCCAGGCGTTTCACTTCGTCCATCGGCCGGAGGTGAACCCCGCGCCGTTCGGGCAGATCGAGCTGGCCGAAGAGCAACTGCATCACGATGAGAAGCTCCGCACGACCACGCATTCGCTGCACTGGGCGATGATGATCGGGAGCTTCCTGATCTCTTCCGCGGGGATCTATCTGGCGTACCTGCTGCACCTGAAGTATCGCGAAGAAGCCGACAAGCTCGCGACGCGCCATCCGCTGGCGATCCGGGTGCTGGAGCATAAATACTGGGTCGACGAGTTGTATCAGTCTGCCATCGTTGAGCCGCTGCGGACGATCGGGCGCGTGTGCGTTGCGATCGACACCTTCGTGATCGACGGCTTGATCTGGGTCGTCAGCTTCATCCCACAAGCAACCGGTTTTGCACTGAAGCTCAGCACCCAGCGCGGGTACCTCCAGGGGTACGCGGTGACGATGGTGGTGGGCGTGGCGATTATTTTGATCGTGGTGTTCTTGTAGGCGTTTCCATGCGGTGTGCCCATCGGATGAACAGTAGTGAAGGATGTCATCCTGAGCGGTACTCCGCGAAGGATCTGGCCCTTTGGACGATCGGTGCCAGATGCTTCGGAGCACCTCAGCATGACACCTCTGTTCTGCTGTGACTCTGCACGAACCGCGGTCCGCTGAATCGGACCCTACGCAGGTTGAGTTGACACATGCCTCAAAACGTTTGGCTCTTGATCCTGTTGCTCGTCCCGCTGCTCGGGTCGGCGATCTGCGCGCTGATGCCGAGCAATGCCGCCGCCAGAGCCTGGGCGTTGATCGTCAGCTGTCTCACGGCCGGCGTGAGCGTGCTGCTGGCGACGAAGCTGCACTGGAACGGCGACTTTGATTTGCAGTGGGGCTATGCGCTGAATAACCCGCTGTCGCTGGAAAGCGTCCGCTTCGGCGTGAAGCTCGGCGCCGATGCGGTGAGCATGTGGCTGATTCTGCTGACGGCGCTTTTGATGCCGCTGGCGATCGCCGCCAGCTTTGCGAGCATTACCGACCGCGCCAAGCAGTATTACGCGTGGATGCTGCTGCTCCTGTTCGCGATGATGGGCGTGTTCGTTGCGCGGGACCTGCTTTTGTTCTACGTCTTCTTCGAGCTGACGCTGGTGCCGATGTTCTTCATCATCGGGATCTGGGGCGGCCCCGAGCGGCGGTATGCGGCGGCGAAGTTCTTCCTGTTCACCTTCGCCGGCTCCGTGTTCACGCTGGCGGTGGTGATCTTCATCGGGATCAAGAACCCCGGCGGTTTTGAGCTGAACAGCGCGATCAAGTTTTCCCAGACGCTGCCGAGCGAGACGCGGTTCTGGATCTTCCTGGGACTGCTCGCCGGTTTCGCGGTAAAGGTGCCGCTGTTCCCGGTGCACACCTGGCTGCCGCTGGCGCACACGGAGGCCCCGACGGCCGGCTCAGTGATCCTCGCGGGCGTGCTGCTGAAGCTGGGGACGTACGGCATCTACAAGCTGGCGCTTCCGCTGGGCCTCGTCGGTCAGCCGGGACTGATCCACCAGCTGGCGGTGTTCGTCGCAATTCTGTGTTTGATCGGGATCATCTACGGTGCGCTTGCGGCGTGGGTGCAGAAGGACATCAAGAAGCTCGTTGCGTACTCGTCTGTTTCGCACCTGGGGTTCTGCGTGCTGGGGCTCGTGGCGCTGAACACCATCGGGATCAGCGGCTCAGTGCTTTACATGATCAATCACGGCCTCTCCACCGGCGCGATGTTCCTCGTGATCGGGATGATCTACGACCGGTTCCACACGCGCGACATCAACGAGCTGTCGGGGCTGGGAAGAAGAATGCCCATCATGGCGTTCTTCTTCGTATTCTTCGTCTTCTCCAGCGTGGGGTTGCCGGGACTGAACGGTTTCGTCAGCGAGTTCCTGACGATCCTTGGCGCGTTCACTGCCGATCACCTTGGCCCCAAGTACGGAGCCGTCGCGGCGCTGGGGATCATCCTGGGCGCTTTGTACATGCTGCACATGACGGCCCGCGTCATCTTCGGGCCGCTGAAGTACCCGCACATGGACGACCACGGCCACACCGCCCACGGCGATGCTCATGGTCAGGCAGACCAGGGGCAGAAAGCCGATCCGGGTCACGGTGAGCTTTCGCGGGATTTGAACTTCCGCGAGATCGCGATCCTGGTGCCGCTTGCGATTGCTGTAGTCGTTCTGGGCGTGAAGCCCAATCTCGTGCTCAAGACGATCGAGCCGCCGGTTCGGGCGCTTTCGCAGTCGCCAGCGGTTTCTCCTTCCTCAGTCGCACAGGCGCAAGTCGTGCAAGCGCAACTCGCAAAAGCCAAGTAACCGATGAACACTCTCCTTCCAGCGATCTTTCCCGAGCTTGTCCTGATCGTGACGGCGTGCGTGCTGTTCATCGTGGGCGTGTCGAACAAGGCGGCGTCGCGCCGGTTCGCGCCGGTGCTGGCGCTGGTGGCGCTCATGTTCGTCTTCGGCTACCAGTGCCGACAGAGCGCAGGCGACCGTGCCGCGATCACAGATCCGTTCAACACGATCCACGTGGCAAAATTCGCGGAGTACATCAAGCTGCTGACCGCGGGCATCGGCGTGCTGCTGGTGCTGCTGGCCTGGCCGACGAACGCAAACGCGACGGGGAACAACGCGCTGGATTTCGGCCACGATGCGGGCGAGTTCTTCGCGCTGATGCTCGCGAGCCTGGCCGGAATTTTCCTCGTCGCGGGCGCCAACGACATCATCCTCCTGTTCCTGGGCATCGAGCTGGCGAGCATCCCCACCTACATCATGGTCTCGGTCTCCCGGCCGATTCCGGTGGCGCAGGAAGCGGGGGTGAAGTACTTCTTCCTGGGCGCGATGGCGGCGGCGATCATGCTTTTCGGCTTCAGCTACCTGTACGGCACGACAGGGATGATCAACCTCGATCAGATTGCCGACAAGTTCGCGGATGCGGGGGCGATGACGCCCTGGCAGCAGCTGGCGATCGTGATGCTGGTGCTGGGCTTCTGCTTCAAGATCGCGGCGGTGCCGCTGCATTTTTATGCCGGGGATGTCTACCAAGGCGCGGCGACGCCGGTGACGGCGTTTCTTTCGTACGTGCCCAAGACGAGCGGGATGGTGGCGCTGATCAAGATCCTGTTCGTCGCCACGGGCATGAGCTGGATCGGCTCGCCGATGCTGATCAAGCTGCTGTGGGTGCTGGCGGCGGCGACGATGACGGTGGGCAATGTGCTTGGTCTGCTCCAGTTCAACGTGAAGCGCGTGCTGGCTTACAGCTCGATCGCGCACAGCGGCTACATGCTGGTGGGATTGGCGGCGCTGGTCGCGGCAACAGATTCGCCTACCCGGCAGTCGGCGCTTGAGGGTGTGCTGTTCTATCTGGCCGCCTATGGGATCAGCAACGCGGCGGCGTTTGGTGTGTTGATGCTCCTCCCCGCGACACAGGGGCAGGTCTTTGGATCGGATGAGATTCCTCCGGCAACCAGCGCCGAGACGTTTGAAGATCTCGCTGGTCAGGGCCGGCGTCACCCCGCGCTTGGCCTGGCGATGGCGGTCACGTGTTTCAGCTTGATCGGGCTGCCGCTCACCATCGGATTCTTCGGCAAGCTGCTGCTGATCCGGCCCGCGCTCAACGCGCAGATGTACTGGCTGGTTATCATCACGGTCATCAACGCGGCCATCTCCGCGGGTTACTACCTTCGCATCGTCGGCACGATGTTCCTGCGTGCCGAGCCGGAAGCGGCGACCGTGGGCAACGTGAGCCGGCCGGTGATGGGAACGCCTATCGTTGCGGCGGTGTGTCTCTCCGCGGCGGCGACGCTGCTCTTCGGCACGATCCTCCCCGCGACGCAGGTGCTCACCAACGAAACCGCCGGCGCAACCGTCATCCAAGGCGGGCGGATGTCTCAATCCGGCATGGCGCGGAACGTCACGCGGTAGCGGATCGCTCAGCCATTTCTCCATTCACCTGATACGCCGTCTCATCTGACGCCGCGGACTGTCGCCTGCGCGCAGAAGACTTGCGACGCATTTCAAAAACCCCATCATCAACCCGGGTGGTGTCTCTCGTCCTTGGAAGGAGCAGTTTCATGTTCTGGTCGGTGCGGAGGATGGTGGTGGCGGCTTCGGCGGCAGCGCTCGTCGGCGGTGGCGCCAACGCGCTGGCGGCAGAGCCGAGCACGCAGGAGCTGATGGAGCAGATCAAGCAGCTGCAAACCAAAGTTCAGGAGCTGGAGAAGAAACAAGATCAGCAGGCGACGGCTGCATCCCGTGCCGATCACGAGCGTGCGATCCAGGACGTGCTCAAGGACGCGGAGAAGCGCAGCCAGTGGCTCCAGGACGAAACGTTTGTCTCGAACTATCACAACGGCAAGTTCATCTTCCGCGACGAGACGGGGAACTTCACGCTGCATCCCTGGTTCCAAATGCAGTTCCGCAACGTCACGAACTTTCGGCAGGATGCAGTGCCGGGGGGGGATGACAACGCGCAGAACGGCTTCGAAATCCGCCGCGCCAAGTTCGGCGTGGATGGAAACCTCTTTACGCCCAAGCTCACCTACTTCCTGAACTGGGGAACGCGTCGGCAAGGCGGCGAGCTCGAGCTCGAGCAGGCGTGGCTGAAGTATCAACTGGACGCAAACTGGTCATTGCAGGGCGGGCAGTTTAAGGATCCGTTTTCGCACGAATCACTGGCGTGGTGGGATCGTCAGCTTGCGGCGGAGCGGAGCTATCCCGTCGTCGTCTTCACCGGCGGCGACAACTACGTGCAGGGCGTTGCGGCGCTCTATACTCAAGGCCCGTTTCGTGTGAACGCCGCGTTCCATGACGGCGCCAACCAGTACAACACCGACTTCCAGGACTTCCCCACCAACGGCGCCGACTACGGGTTTGCTACGCGCGCTGAATACAAAGTCCTGGGCGACTGGACCGACTACGTCGAGTTCAACGCGGTGGGCCTGAAGCAAGACCTGATGGTCGTCGGCGCGGCGATCGACTACACCGAGGCCGGCGACACCGGAACGCTGCTGCACACCGCCGACGCCCAGTACACGCTGGTCAACGGCTGGACGTTCTACGGCGCGTACATCGCGCGCGCCTATCAGAATGCTCCCGCCAGCAGCGGAACAGGCGCTCCCGTCGCCGCCACCTTCGACGGCTACGACTGGGCGATCGAAGCCGAAGCGGGTTACAAGTTCGATCAGCACTGGGAGCCGTTCGCTCGTTACACGTTCACGAACTTTGACCAGGACCGCGTCGGCACGCTCGAGAATGAAGTACACGAGATCACCGTCGGCGTGAACTACTTCTGGTACAACGAATCCGCCCGGTTCACCGTCGACGCCACCTGGCTGCCCAATGGCGCGCCGATCTCGCAAGGCGGCACGGGGATCCTCGCCAACGATGGCAGCAACGAGTTCGTCCTCCGCGCGCAGTTCCAGCTTGTCCTGTGACCTTCGCAAGCTCCGATCTTCGTGGAACCGGATGGGCCGGACCGAAAAGGTTCGGCCCTTCTTCTTGCGCAATATCCGATCCGCCAGCGACACCGTAGAATCGAAGGCGATGCTCAAGCCCATCGAATGGACCGGCCACGCGGTTCGACTGCTCGATCAGACCAAGCTGCCGACGCAGACCGTTTATCTGGATATCGAGGACGAACGGCAGATGTGGGATGCGATCCGTCGCCTGGTGGTGCGCGGTGCGCCGGCGATCGGGATCTCGGCGGCTTTTGGTGTCTACCTTGGGGTGAAGCAGCATCGCGATGAAGATGTCGTGGCCTTCATGAAGCGGCTGCGCGAAGTTTGCGATTACCTCTCCACGTCGCGCCCCACGGCCGTCAATCTTTTCTGGGCAGTCAAGCGAATTTACCGCGTCGCTGAGGAAGTGCGCGGACATACGCACACCAGTTCGCCGGTCTGTCACGTCGTCCGCGATATTTTGGACGCGATCCTCGACGAGTGCCTGCGCATGATCGAAGAGGACCACCGCGTCTGCCGCGCTATTGGCGAGCATGGACTTAAGCTGCTGGAGCAGACGACGGACCGGCCGCTCGAGATCCTCACGCACTGCAATGCCGGAGGTCTCGCCACCGCCGGATATGGAACGGCGCTCGCTCCGATCTATCTCGGGAAGGAGAAGGGTTTTTCGTTCCACGTGTTCGCTGACGAGACACGGCCCCTCCTGCAAGGCTCCCGCATCACTGCCTACGAATTGAAGGAGAATGGCGTTCCCGTCACCGTCATCTGCGACGGCATGGCCGCCACCGTGATGAACCGCCAGAAGATCGACGCCATCTTTGTCGGCGCCGATCGCATCGCCGCCAACGGCGACACCGCCAACAAGATCGGAACACACCAGCTTGCGATTCTGGCCCGGCACTTCAACATCCCGTTCTACGTCGCCGCGCCGATCAGCACGATCGATCTGGAAACCGCCGACGGCGCGGCGATCCCGATCGAAGAGCGCTCGCGCGAAGAGGTGACGAGCTTCGGCGAAAAACCCACCGCACCGGAGGATGTCGACGTGTTCAACCCCGCCTTCGACGTCACCCCCGCAGAGCTCATCACCGGCATTGTCACCGAGAACGGCGTTGCCAAGCCCCCATTCACCACCTCCCTCAAACGCCTCTGCAAAGCGCCCACCGCTTCCCCGTAACACGGGCGTCCTGCCGGTGTTTCAGGGCAATTCAAGGGCAGATGCCCTGCTACGTTTCGTCTCATAACGCCCGCACGTTAATCCTTCCCGATTTTCTGCCGATTCCACTTCCGCCACCACAAGTGTTTTGAAGAGGAGCAGCGGCATGGGTTTTCGAGTGGATCCCAACGGCAAGATCTTCACCGATCGCGTTCGCAAGGAAACGGTTGCGTGCGTCATTCAAACGGTTTCGCACCGTCTCCGGGGCCGCATTTTCAAGTCGCCCGATAATCGGGTGATCGACGACATGAATGCGATGACCGACTCGTTCATGGCCGTCACCGACGCCGAAGTGCTGGACGGGAATGACAACGTCATCGCCCGGTCTGAGTTCATGCTCGTGGGCAAGCGCCACGTGGTGTGGGTTCTTCCCGCCACCGACGCCGCCACGGATTCAAGCGACGCCGACGCCTAATTCCACAAGGACTCCACGCCATGGTTGCAGCCGCCAGCACATTTCCCGCGACACCCGCGCCGACCGCTCCCGCGACGACCTTTCCCGCCGGCGCCGCGCCCGCGCCAGCGCCCGAAGCGCACGCCTCACGCATCTTCCCGTCCGCGCCCCCCGCGCCCAGGGTGGACTTCGGCCCCATCCAGCCGCTGCTGGATGACGACACCGTCAGCGAAGTGATGGTTAATGGCCCGAACCTCGTCTACGCCGAGCGCAAGGGCAAGCTCCAGAAGACCGACGTGCGCTTTCGCAACGACGAGCACGTGATGGAAATCATCGAGCGGATCATCAAGCCGCTGGGCCGGCACGTGAACGCAAACAACCCCATGGTGGATGCGCGCCTGCCCGATGGCTCGCGTGTGAATGCCGTGATCGCACCCTGCACGATCGATGGTCCATCGATCACCATCCGAAAGTTCGGGAAAGGCAAGCTGACCATCGATGACCTGATCCGCTTCGGAGCAGTCACGCCGCAGATGGCGGAATTTCTCAAGGCCTGTGTCGTCGCACGGCTGAACATCGTCGTCGCCGGCGGCACCGGCTCCGGCAAGACCACGCTATTGAACGTCCTCTCCAGCTTCATCCCGGATGACGAGCGCATCGTCACCATCGAAGATGCCGCGGAACTGAAGCTGCACCAGGAGCACGTCGTGCGCCTGGAAAGCAAGAAGCCGGACTTGGACGGCAGCGGTGGCGTCACCATCCGCGATCTCGTGCGTAACTCGCTGCGTATGCGCCCTGAGCGTGTAATCGTCGGCGAGTGCCGCGGCGGCGAGACGCTGGACATGCTCCAGGCGATGAACACGGGTCACGACGGGTCGCTGACGACGCTGCACGCCAACACCCCGCGCGACGCCATCAGCCGTATCGAAACCATGGCGCTCATGGGCGGCATCGACTTCCCCGTCAAAGTTATTCGCGAGCAGGTTGCCAGCGCCATCGAGCTGATCATTCAGGCCACCCGCCTGCGCGACGGCTCCAGGAAAATCACCGCCATCACCGAGATCGGCGGCATGGAAGGCGACAAGGTCTGCCTCCAGGACGTCTTCCGCTACGAGAACAACGACCTGCGCCCCACCGGCCTGCGCCCGCACTTCACAGCCAAACTCGAAGCCGCCGGTTTCAACCTGCCTCCCCAAATCTTCATGCCCGGCGGAAAGCTTACGACGCGGTGGTAACCCAGCGATCCCTTACCTTCACCCTCTCCCGTTACTCCGGGAGAGGGCAGAGCAAGGGCTCATCTCGACGATCGACCATTGCACGTCCCTTCAACTACTCCCTCTCCCGTACCCGGGAGAGGGCGGGGGTGAGGGTCAGACTTCTTCGACGACCCGACGCGGACATCTCCATGACATCTCACGTTTCCCCATCCCTCAACCCGCGCCTCCACAGGTATATAATCGTGTGTGGAATCCGAAGCCGAACCCGCAACTGATCGCCGCAGACTCCGCCGATGGATCATCATTGCTTCCGTCGCCCTCCTCGTCGTCTGCGGCCTGGAGTACGGCATCTCCAAATTCCTCGACTACAAGCTCCGCGACACCATTGCTGACCGCCTTGATGCTGAGTTGAAAATTGATGGGCTGTGGTACGTTCCGCCCCTCTCCGTCCACGTCGCCAGCGCCGCGCTCTATCGTGATGAAGAGCGCCTCATCGCCATCGGCCCCAGCGAAATCAAGCTCGCCCGCATCCCCCTCCCGCGTCGCCCCGTGGTGATCGAGAGCATCGAAGTCGACGAGCCCACCATCGAGTTGACGCGCGACAAGGAAGGCTTCATCGGCGGTCCCGGCTTCGTCAAGGAGCGGAAAAAGCGCCCGCGCCGCGCCCCCCGAAAGCTCTCAGAGATCCTCCAGCTCCGCCACTTCCAGATCAACGCCGGCACCATCACCTATACCGATCAGCGCTCGCACGATCCCCTCCCCATGACTTGGCGCGACATCAACGTGAACGTCGCGATGGCACAGAAAACGCCGGAGCAGTACGGCTTTAACCTCGGCGTGAAAACCGGCGAAGCCGCCGAACTCGCCCTCGACGGCGCCATCAATGTCGACACCTTCGTTCTCGACGTCCTCAAGATCGCCATCAACGTCAACGCCGGCGCCCAGCAGGAATCGTCGCCGCTCCCCGCGCCGGTGCAGCGCGCGATCAGGAAGTACGAAATCACCGGCAAGCTGGGAATCAGCGGCCACGCCACCCTTCCCCTCAAGGACATCGAGCGCTCCACCTACTCCGGCATCATTTCAGTTGACGACGCGACCGGGCGGCTGCCGGAAGCGGGGATGGCCCTTGACCGCGCCAGCGCGCGGATCAGGATCGACCAAGCCACCACGCCCATCGCCGCCAACGCGCCGCTCGCGCCCGAACCGGCCACCCAACCCGCGCCCACCACCGTCCCCGCGCCGGAAAGGCCCGCCGTCATCATCACGGTGCAATCCTTCGACGGCGCAGCCGCCGGCGGTCGCGCCGTCATCGATCGCGGCCAGCTCACGTTCGACCCCAAGGCCAACCACTGGACCCTCGGCAATCTCTCCGGCCATGTCGCGATGGAGCGATCCAACCGCGCGCTGGATCCGCAGCGCCATGAGCTGTTCGCGCGGTACGCCCCGCAAGGCCACGTCGACTTCACCCTGACCGGCCAGGGGCCCATCTACACCAACCCGCAGGCCCTCAAGGGCGCAACGGAATACCACCTTCAAGCGTACCCCCATGCCGTCTCGTTCGAGCTGCCCAACTTCCCCAGGCGCATTGAAGGGATCGGCGGAGAAGTCCGCGTCGAAGGCGGCGTCATCACCTTCGAAAACTTCGAAGCCCTCTACGGCCGCGACCAGTACCGCCTGCGCACCGCGCGCATCCCGTTGCGCAACCTCCCCAGTCGCGTTCGCGTCGAGGAGATCGCGCTGGTCGCGCAGTTCAATGAACCGCCCAGCGAATATTCGCCGCAGATCATGAAGTACGTCGCCACCGCCCGCCCTGTCGGCAACTATGCGCTCGCCGGCTGGGTCCAGCTCGACAAGGCCGCGGGCGGCAACAAGCCGAAGCCTGATTACAACCTCCAGATCTCCTCCGACCAGGCCGGCGCGGTGGTGACGCAGTACAACCTCCCCGTCCAGAACATCCACACCGACATCTACGCCACGCCGCAGCTCCTTCACGTCCCGCGCTTCGAAGCAACTACGCTCGACGGCCGCCTGATCGCCAATGCCGACTGCGTCATCAGCGATCGGATCACTTACACCGGCGCCTATAACCTGCAAGGCGCACGTCTTGAGCGACTCGAAAAAATCCGCGAATCGATGGGGCAGAAGCCTCGACCCATCAGCGGCGAGATTCACAGCGACGGCACCTTCTCCGGCTCCGTCGCAAAAGGTCAGTCGCCCGTCGTCGGCATCAAGGCGCGCGGGGCACTGGAGATTATCCACGGCGACTTTTTCCGCCTGCCCGTGCTCAGCGGCCTGTTGACCAGCGCGAGATTCGGCCAGGGCATCGGCACCGTTGGCGAGCTGGCGACCAACTATGCCGTCGAAAATCGCACCGTCATCCTCACCAACTGCGCCATCAATTCGCCGCTGGTCGGCATCCAGGGCAGCGGGAAGATCGGTTTCGACGGCTCCCTCGACCTCCAGGCCATCGTCGCGCCCCTCGCCAACTGGCGCGACAAGATGCGCGAAACCAAGATCCCCTTCGTCAGCAACATCGCCGGCGAAATCGTCGGCAACGTTCAGAAGCTGCTCAACACCGCTACCAGCAACCTGCTCTACGAGTTCCGCGCCGACGGCACCTTCAGCGATCCCAGAATCCGCCCCGTCGCCGCCCCCATGCTCAGCGACGCCGCCGCCTTCGTCTTCGGAAGAATGGTTCAAGGCGTCCGCGCCGGGGAACTCCTGCGCACCGTCAAAACCGCCCAACCCATGCCTACCCCGCCCCAACAGCCCGTGCAGCAGTAAGTTTTCGCGTGGCATGGGCGTCTCGCCCATGCAAAGGATCAGCATGGGCGAGACGCCCATGCCACGCAATGGTGCAAACCTTAATCCCCAAACAACTTTCTCAAATCAATCCGACTCATTTTCCGATGTGCCGCATCTTTGCCAACCGCCAGGTACATCACCCGGTTTGATGGTTCAAAGATCATCGACTGAAGCGTCATGTTCTTCTGCGACACGTGCTGGAGCATCGACTGCATCTTCTCGACGTCCATCTTTCTAAACTGTTTGGCCCCCTCCTCGTGCAGGTAATCAAACCGCCCGCACCTCCCGCTCTCGTTCAACTCCGTCCCGCGCTGGTGGTTCGTGCTGATCAGCACCTGCGTCTCCGGCGCCTTCCGCACGGTGACCTTCTCCGGCCGGATCTCCGCGACCGCGCGATTCCCCCCCGCATCCATGAGCATCAGGTTGTTCGCCGTCTGTCGCGGCGTCTTGTTCAGAAGCTCGATCGCCTCATCCACTGTCTTGCACTGCTCGAGAACCGTTCGGTAGAGCAAGATGTAAGGCATCGCCTGCGGCAATCTCTGCCCGCGCGTCACCTCCATGTTGCACAGCGACAAGCCATGCTCGTTCATCCCGCTGAGCACACCGAGCATGCCGGGCCAGCCCACGGAGGCGAAGGCGAACTTGTCTTTCGGATGAAACACCATCAGCACCGAAGCCTTGTCGGCGATGTCCAATCCCGGCCAGTCCAGATTTCGTCCAAAGCGCGCCACCCCATCCGCGCTCCCTCCCGTAGGCACCGTGAACGTCGAGCACGCCACCATCGGCGTGGCATCCAGGAAGCACTGCTCCAGCATGACCTCGCGCTCTTCCAGCCCGGCCTTCGCCGCCAGCGCCTTGATCTCATCCCGAAGCTCCGGCGTGATCTTCTGCTGATAAGCCCCCGCCACCATCAGCGCCATCTGCCGCTCAAGATTGCTGTGGAAGTACTTGCCAAAGTAGCTGTTGAACAGCGTCTTGAGTTGCGGCCCCAACTGCTCCCCATGCGAAGCCCCCATCTCGGCGCCGGTTCCGCGAACATGCACCAGCGGACACGGAAGCGGGTCCTCTTTGGCCTGCGCCTGAGGCTGCGTCGCTGGTTTCGCCGGCGCGGTTGAGTCGGCACAACCGACAACCAGCGTGCTCAGCACCACCGCCCACAACGTCAGCACCCATTTACGTCCCATAATCACTCCCATAGCAGTTGATCCATGTCATACCTCCGGGCGCGGCAGAGGTTCATACCCGATTCCCCCTGCTTCATTAACAAGTGCAAATACTGAGCCGATAGAGACTTAGATGCGCCTAAATTTGGAGCAGAAGCGAACCGTTTGCCTCCCGTAGAATCAAGCGTATGACCACCACGATCGGCCCCAATGTCGGCCGCAAGCCTGTTCCTGCCAAGCTGAGCCAGCTGACAGGCGAGGTGGTCTACATCTACGCCTTTGACGTCGCTTACGAAATGAGCCGCTTCCCGGTCAAGGAGCTGCTCGGCCAACCGGTTGCGCAGTTCGTGGTGGATGCCACCAAGCGCTCCCCGCGCCAGCTCTTTTTCTACCGGCCGCAGATGGTGCGACTGCCGCCGCTGGAGCGCATCGGCCCGCGCGGCCCGATCCGCCTGGAGCGCACTGTCAAGCTGCTGCCGGTAGGCGCGATCAGCATCACGGTGCGGGTGCCGTTTGCCGTGAACAACCTGGACGAACTGGTCTGCTTTCATGACCTTCGTTTCAACGATGGATCGTACTTGTATGACGAGGTCCGGGCGCTGGCGGAAGAAGTACGCGTCCAGCTTCGGCCTTACCTGATCCAACCCATCGACCGACTTGGTGACGAAGAAGCGTACACGGTGTTCTGTATTAATGGCCCGCTCAACGACGTTGAGGGCGACATTGTCGCCGCCGAAAACTGGCTGCACGAAAATCGCCGCCAAGTGGCGGCCCTGCTTACCGAAGAACCCGATCCCAAGCACCTGTCCGAGCAGGAGGCCGACGAGTCGACCGGCAAGTACTACAGCTACTACGAGCGGGACATCGTCATCCTTGACTGGGATGCCGCCATCATCATTGATGAGCCGCGGTATTATGACGAGCTGCTGTACATCATGGAGCTGGCGAACCTTCAGCTTGCGGAACTGGAGGCGTATGACCGGATCCTGGATGCGGCGGTCGAGCGGTCGTATCGCGATCTCAGCGTCAAGCAGTACCGAGCCCTGAGGACCACCACGGTGCAGCGCGAGCTTCGCGAGATTCGCGTGGACCTGGCGCGACTGTCCGATGAACTCTCCAACATCACTAAATTTTTTGGTGACTGGCACCTGGCGCGCATCTACCAGGGGCTGAGCCAGCGCTTCCACCTCGGGGACTGGCATCGCATCATCGACGAGAAGCTCAAGACTCTCGACGACCTCTATCAAATCCTCCGCAGTGATCAGAACAACCGGCTGATGCTGCTGCTGGAAGTCACGATCGTCCTGCTGTTCATCGTGGATCTGGTCGTGCTGATCATGGGGATGAAGTAGGTCAGCCTGCCGCGTCCGATAATAAAAGTCATCTGCATGCTGTGCGTCTGATAATGCGTCTGGCGGCAGCGATGCGCGCTGATTTGCTCCTGATTTACCGGTGTTTTTTCGCCCGTTCCTCCAGTTGCTCCATTTTGTAGCCGAGATTGAGAAAGTCGGATTGCAAGAGGAGTCGATGACAAGACCTGATTGGCTCGCGTGCGTGGGCCGCAGGGATGTAAAGCCGGGCGACCGGCTGGAGGAACTCGAATGCAAGACGTAATGATGACTGTTGTTTCGCACGTTGTGGAGCTGAGCGTGTTTTTTGCCGCGGCTGCGGCGTTGACGTTTGGCTCGCTGGCGCTGCGTTAAGTGGCCCTGGTTTGAACTTCTGCTTGATCGAACGCCGCCCCGTGCGGCGTTTTTTGTTTCACCTGGGCGCGGAGCAGGACGGTCCAGGCGGTGACGGCGAGGGTGATGAAGCCGGCGAGGGCGAAGGGGCCGGTGTGGTGGGTGGTGTAGATCGCCGCGGCGATCATGGGGCCGATGGCGCGAGCGAGTGACCCCAGCATGTGGAACAATCCGAAGACCGCGCCCTGCTGATCGGGATCGCTGTGCTGACTGATGAGCGAGGAGATTGACGGCTGCTGCAAGCTCCGTCCTCCGGCATTGAGGATGGTCGAGACGACGATGAAGATCACCAGCGGCACAAATCCCGCCTGCACGTAGAGCAGCATCGCTATGGAAACCAGCAGCGGCCCCGTGATCACGAGCGGCCATTCGCCGAAGCGCTTGGTGAGCCGGCCGATCAATCCGCCCTGGACGATGATGATGATGAACCCGGCAAGGGCGAAGAACAGCCCGATCGTTCGCACGCCGTAGTTGAAGCGGTCGGCGAGGAACATGGCGATGCAGGTTTCCATCATGACGAAGGCCATCATGCTGAAGAAAAAGATGAGCTGCATCTGGATCAGGGGGCTGTTGCGAATGATGGGCAGGAAGCGGCTGGGGTGGAGCCAGACCTCGGCTTCGGCGGGTTTGTGGAAGCGCGATTCGGGGAGGCGGAAGTAGGTGAGGAGCGCGGCGAGGAGGGAGAAGGCGGCGGCGGCGAAGGCGGGGTAGGAGAGCTTGTAGTGGCCGAGGAGCCCGCCGAGCGCGGGGCCGATGGAGAAGCCGATCCCGAAGGCGGCGCCGAGCATGCCCATGCCGCGGGAGCGGGTTTGGGGTGTGGTGACGTCGGCGATGTAGGCCTGGGCGGTGGAGATATTGCCGCCGGAGAAGCCGTCGATGGTGCGGGAGATGTAGACGAGGATCAGACCGACGCCGGGCGCGACGAGGCCGGGATGGGTGGCGTAGCCGAGGAGGATGAATCCGATGACGCTGCCGATCTGAGAGGCGATGAGGACGGGCCGGCGGCCGTAGCGGTCGGAGACGAGGCCGAGGATGGGGGCGGCGATGAGCTGGCAGATGGAGTAGACGCTGAAGAGCAGACCGACCTGGAAGTCGGAGGCGTGGAGCGTGCGGGCGTAGGAGGGGAGCAGGGGGATGATGACGCCGAAGCCGAGCAGATCGGCGAGAACGATAAGGAAGATGGCGAAGAGGGCCCCTTTGGGCGGGCCGACCACGGTTTCGTCGGCGGCAATACTGGGCTCGGTCATGGGGATGTGTGTAACGGAAGGGGGCGGGGAGGGGAAGGTGGGGGATGAAGGCAAGGGACAGGAGTAAAGAGCGAGAAGGGACGGGAGACGGAGGCTGCTGGTGAAATGCGGCGCGACAGGAGACGGGGTGGGTGGCGGGAGCGCGGCCCCCTGAAAAGTGTTCCGATTTGTGCAGTTTTGTGCACTTTTGGCTGCGTCGGGTCGTCGTTTGAGGGGGGAGAGCGGGCGGCGAAGCGGGGAATGATGAACGGATCGATGGGGATGCAGGGTGGGCGAGCACCGGGGTTGAGCCTGCGGCGGGGGAGAGGATAGGGTGGAAGAAGTCATGTCTCCACTTCTTCGTTCCGCGCTGCGCGGGAAAGCGCTGGGGCGGGCCGGGGTGTGGGGTGGCGGGGGTGGGAAGGGGGGAGAATTTCAGATTTTCCATTTCGGAGCGTTGCGCGCGGGAGTGGTGTTTCTGCGCAATTGGGGGTTTAGGAGCGACCGCATTGTGTTTGTAGGAGAGAGGTGGGCACGCGAGGCACGGGCCGTTGGTGAAACGGGTGGTACGCCCTCACCCCCGCCCTCTCCCGGGTACGGGAGAGGGAGCAAGGGTCACGCGGTTTAGGTGTTGGGTGCGGGGGCGGGTATGATGGGATTCAAGGGCAGGCGGGGTGTGATTCGATTTCTGTATTTTTTTAGCGGGAGCGGTGATGAGCGGACAGACGGTGCGCGGACGTAAGGCAATGAGTTTTGATGCGCTCGAGCGGCGGCTCATGCTGGCGGCGTTTGCGACTGTGGATGCGCAGGGGGTGCTTCAGGTGGCGGGCACGGCTTCGGCGGATGCAATTTCTATTACGAGCAATGGCGGAAATGTAGTGGCGAGCCGGGGCGCGGAGGCGCTGTCGTTCGATGCGGGGAGTGTGAAAGGCATCAACGTGGAT
>DASVUC010000225.1:0-12124 GCA_036387255.1 Tepidisphaeraceae bacterium
CGCTCGCCCGCGCCAGTTTCGCGGGCCCTGTCGGCAGCATGATGTGATTGCCCAGAAATTCCACCCGCTGACCCTTCTGTCCCGGCATCACCCGATCCCCCTGGATCACCACCACCTCATCCCGCAGCAGCGCATCGCGCAATCGAACCCAAAGGCCCCAACCCTCATCCACCGGCGACTCATTCACCCCCAGTCGCTGGCGCACCACGTTCCGAATGCCTTCAAACGGATCTTCCGCATCCCGCCGAAACACCACGTGAACGTTCTTCTCCATCGAGACCAGCGACGCCAGCCCCACCTCGAACGATCCCATGTGAGCCGTCGCCACGATCGCTCCACGCTTCAGCGCCCTCGCCGCGTCATAGTGCTCTTTCCCCTCAACCGCCACCACCTGCTCCAGCATCTGCTCGCGCGTCCACGTCATCGCCCGGCCAACATCCGCCACGAAGTCATAAAAATGCTCCGTCACGCGCCAGGTAAATTGCCGCCGCTGCTTCTCGCTGATGCTTCCGTAAATCCGGCGAGCATTCTTCCCCGTCGCATCCTGAATCACATGTGAACATTTCGCCGCGAAGAACACCCCCAGCGGCTTGCCCCACCGCAGCATCGCCGGCGCCCGGCGCGCCAGGAAAAACAGCATGCCCAGCCAGAACGATGCCGCATGTTTTCTAACGAATCCTCTCCCAACCCGCGCCGCCCCCGCACCCGCGCGACTCCCCGCATCAGCGCCCGACAATCCCCCTCCGCCTTGACCAACAACAACGTCTTTCACTTACTTGCCCTGTAACGCGTCCAGCGGCCGCACAACCTTAACGTCCCCCGCTACATCCAGCTTCAACTCCCCCTGATCCTTCACCACCACATCATTGAACGAGATGACGGTGCGATCCCCATCCGAATCCACCATCTCCGCGCGCACAATATACCCCTTCGATGCATCCAATAACACCCGCACACGCTCAACATGTTCCTTAATCGACGCTTCAATCGGCGTCAGCTCCAGCGCCAGCTTCCCGTCTTCGCTCTGGTCATCCAGCTCCTTCGCCGGAATCTGCTTGAACGAAAAATACTGCCTCAGCACCTCCAACCGGGGTAACGGACTCGCCGCCAGCGACCCAAGCTTCTGATCGATCGGATAAACCTCCAGCGTCTTCTGCTTCGGAAACAGCAGCCGCACTTCCCTCTCATCAACCAGCATCACCGTCGGCTCAGGTCGCACCGTGTCCCACCGCATCGCATTCTTCGAAACCCGAACCGTCCCCGTCGAAACCAGCGGCTTCTTCAGCATCGCCGTAAACTTCTTCTGCTCAAACGCCGCCGACAGCCCCTCAATCTTCTGCCCCCGCTCATTGATCTCAACCATCCGCCGCCAAAGCGCGGCAACCGTCCCCTCCGGCGCAGCAGGCTGCGACGTCGCTCCCGCTACCAGGCCAACCAACAAGAACAGCAGTAGGGGGGTCAGCTTACGAAACATTTCGACGCGCCTCTCGTAGTTCCTCGCACCAGTCCAGCAGACAGGCATTCCTGTCCGCCACGAGCACTCATCGCTCGTCCTACCCCCGAACCAACGCGATATTCCCCCGCGCTACCACGCTCCCTCCCACTTCCGCCATCACCTCAAACTGCTGCAACGCCCCCATCGTCTTGATCAGCCGCGACTTCAGCACAACCTCCGCCGGCGGCGAAACCGCCTGCTCAAACCGCACATCCACGTGCGCCAACTTCCCCTCATCCGCCACGCCCGGACCGCTCCCCGCAATGCCCGAGATCTGCGCCAGCGCCTCTGCAATCAAAACCCCAGGCACCAGCGGCCGACCCGGAAAATGCCCGGCAAAGAACGCCTCCGTCCCCGCCACCGACCAAACCCCCTCTGCCGATTCCCCCGCCTTCAACTCCGTCACCCGCGAAACAAACCGAAACGGCTCCCGGTGCGGCAACTTCTCCAGCGGATCCTTCATCCCGCCCGTCTGCGCCGCCACACCCACGCTCTGCCCGTTCGCCCCCTGGTCGGCGATGTACTGCGCCAGCGTCTTCACGCTCTCAAACACCGTCCGGCCCACCGCCTCGTTCGGAATTTTCACGCCGAACTCCCGCTCCACGCTCGTCACCAGCAGCAGCATGTCCAGCGAGTCCAGGTCCACATCCGTCCCCTCGCCAAAAAATGCCATGTCATCCGCGATCCGGGCCTCCGCCCCAAGCTTCAAATCCCGGCGCAAAATCACCTTCAGCCGCTCCAGCAATTGTGGGTCAACATCAGCCATCTCGAAGAATTTTCAACATTCACCCCCGCCACGCAACCCGCGCCTTACCGGCGCCGCTTCCTCCGCAGCGCGGCAACCGCAAGCCCTCCGCCCAACGCTCCCGTTGCCGGCTCCGGCACCACCGTGAAACTCACACCGTTGGCCGCGTAGCTCAGCTCCCCCAGGAAATAAGACGGCAACCCCGGCCACGCCGTTGTGTCAAACGTACCGGTCACGCCCGCCGCACTCAGAAGCGTTAATCGATCGCCCAGGTGCGGGCTGTAGGTCGGATCAAACGTAATCTCCAGCGCCCCTGCCAGATGCGCCGTTTGCGCTTCAAGCTGCCCGCCCAATCCGTTCCCGCCCATCTCCGCGCGCAGCAGCGCGATGCTTGTAGGCGCGAAGTCGCCATTCACCACCACTTCCGATCCTGTTCCGATGTTGAAGGTTCCGCTCTGCGTGAACAGCGCCGGATCAGCCACAAACACAGACCCGCCCTTAATTGCTTCGATCATGCCGCCGTTGCTGATCCTCCCTGCAAGCGTCAGCGATTTCCCCGGCGTCCGCGCGGAGATCGTCCCGAGGTTCGACAACGTCCTCCCCGTCCCACCAATGCTCGCGTCGCTGGCGCCGCTCCTAACCGTTAAGTTACCCGCGAATGTCGCCGTATTCATCGGCAGGACTGGCATCAGCAGCGTGCCTGAAGGCAGCACCCATTCCCCCGGCCCGGATGTCGTTCCCGCTACATACAGAGAGGCATTCCCGAACGACGACGCAAGCACCATCTGCCGTCCGCTGGCAATCGAAGTCGACGTGAGCGTGCTCACACCCAACACCGTCGTCGCCACGTCGAACGTGGTGCCAACCATCTGGCTGCTCACATCGATCGCCAGCGCGCTGTCGGCGCTTCCGCTGATCGTCCCCCCATTCACCGTCGCACTGCGAACTTGCATCTGCGCGCCATCCGACAGCGACAGAACCGCCCCGCTGAGCGTCAGCGACGATGACCCATTACCGCCCAGGCGCGTCACACCACCCTTTTGCAAAAAGGTCCCGCTCGGACTCAACACACCATTGTTCGACAGGGTCAGCGTTGAATGATCGTTCAGGATCGACCCGCTGTTGGACCAGCGAAACCGAAGTTCCATCGCGCTGCCATTGATTACCTGCATTGCTCCGGCGTTGGTTACGGCGTCTGCGATCAGGTACTGCCCCGGTGCCTCTGCCGAGATCAGCCCCGCATTTTGAAACTGTCCCCCCGAACTGCCCAGCAACGACGTTCCCGTCCCACCCGTCCTGATCGCGATACCCGGGCCAACGTTCATCCGCGCCACCGCACCGTTGGGTGTCAGCCAACCACTTTTGAGCAAAACCGTTCCTGTGCCTCCGAGCGTGGCCCCCGTCGTCCACATCTTCAATCCCGAAAGCGCCACCGTCAGCGTCCCGTTGTTCAGCGTCAGGTTGTTGTGCGCCACCGTGTGATCGGAAATCGTTGCCGAACCCGTCAACGTCATATTATCGATGACGGGCTCATATCCCGTGGAACCCCTCCGCTTGAAGACCAGCGGCCGATCCGCCGCCGTCGACAGGATCGTTCCGTTCGCAAGCGTCGCTCCCTCCGCGATGCGCCATTCCCCCGGCGATCCCGTCGGACTGAAGGTCCCGCCGTTGAGCGACATCGTCCCCACCACATTGATCGTGCCGCCTGTCCGGTTGATCGTCCCAATCGCCGACGGCAAAAAGCTGCCGCCAAGGTTTAGCTCTCCATTCCCCAGCGAAACCGTCCCCAGGTTGCTCCAGGTATCGCCGACGAAGTTGAACGTCCCGCCGTTGACGATCGAGATCACACCCGCCGGGTCATTCCGGATGTCCGCCAGCATTGTCCCCGCATCCGCCTTCATCGTTCCCTGGTTCGCCAGCGACGACACCGAAAGCGTTCGGCCGTTGTTGGCCAGCAGGGTCCCCCTGTTCGTGATCAGCGCGCTCCCGCCGACTCCCCCATTGCCTGTTCCCGTCCTGACAGTTACTCCCGAGCCGATGGTCATCGGCGACGTGGCTAAGAAATTACCACTGTGAGTCAACGTACTTTCATCGAAATCGATCGTACCTGTCCCGTTGATAGGCCCACCGGCGCTCTTGAGGGACTCTCCCACCTTCACGTGAATGCTGCCGTTGGATGTCAGGTTCACTCCACTCCCCACCAGCGTCGGATTGCCGGCGAAAACGCCATCAAGCGTTACGGCGTTAAGCGTGCCGCTCCCCGTCCACTGCGCCGCCCCCGCCGTCGCCAGCGTTCCGCCAAGGATCGATCCGGTAACGCTCCACGCGCCGCTCGTGTCATCCAGCAGCAGCTTATTCCCATGATTGATGAATTGGCTGGCCAGTTCAATGGTGCCGTTGTTGATCGCCCGTATGTTGCCCAGACGACTGGTCTCCAGCGTCGTCGTCGACGAGATGCGAATGGCGCCCCCATCGGCAATCATCAACCCGTTGTTGTTGAGTGTCGAAACGATCGTGAAAATCCCTGACGACTTCACGGTGCCATTGTTCAGGAACGGCGTCCCGATCTGAAACTGGCGGAAATCCGGAACGGTGATCGTGCTGTTGTTGACAAGGCTTGCGCCGCCGAAGCCGATCACGCCCCCTTCGCCTCTGACGATCATCGTGCTCGGGATCGTCAGTGATGATGATCCGTAACCATATAGCCCGCCCGAGATCGCCAGCGTGCCGGTTCCGCCAAACGGGCTGGCGGTATTCAGCCAGAGGTTGCCCCCGATGTTCACCGACGAGTTGCTCAACGAGAAACCGTTCGTCGCCGTCACGGTGGTCGGAAAGTTTTGCGTCGTGAGATAGACGCTGGCATTGGTGAACGTGACGTTGTTCAAGACGGTCGCCCCGGCATGATTCACATCCGCTTGGACGTTCAACCGCCCCCCGGTGATGCTGCCGGAAAATGTGGCGTCCGAAAATGCCGCCGGTGCGATGCGATAACTTCCCGAGTTGATCGCTACGCCGTTAATCACGCTGAAACTCCCGCCCGTCTGCACCAGCGCGTCGGCTGGTCCATTCAGCGCGAGCGAATCCACCGCCGCCGAAGTCCCCAGCGTCACCTGGTAAGTCCCCGGCCCCGCTCCGATCGTCACGTTGTACGCGTCCGCCGCGCCAGGCGTCCCGTTCATTGGCGCCACCCCGCCCGACCATTTGCTTCCGTCCGTCCAACTCCCGCTCACCGGCGACTGCCAAATCACGTCCGTCGCCGCCAGCGCACCCCCGGCGCCAGCAAGCAACAGCGCAGCGCACGCACTGCGCACAGAACCACCCAACACCTGACGCCGTGACCACTTGCTCATAAAGCCCCCACAATGGCGGGTACCCAACTTCGAAATGCCGCAAACATCAGCATACCCATCTACGCCCGCCGGAGAAAGCACATTCCGCCCGTCGCCTCACGTCAGATGTTGCGGAGGACCGCATTTCCGTCATCCGTTCACTAAGAAAAGCCGCCGCAAGCTGCTTTTGCGACCCGCAGCCCCGAGATAACCTGTCAAAACCATGCGCGCAGCTACAAGCTTGCCCCGCGCCGCCGCCGACAAAAAGCGCCGCGCCCTCTCCCTCTACAACCAAGGCTGCAACTTCATGAACGGCACCGGCGTCCGCACGAACTTCGCCCGCGGCTCCGACTGCTTCCGTCAAGCCGCTCGTCTCGGCGACCCTGACGCCATGCGGGCGTGGGGCTACAACCTGCGGTACGGCGTCGGCATTCAGCGCAGTCGCACCAAAGGCTTCCGCTGGCTCCTCAAAGCGGCTCAACACGGCCAGCTCCAAGCCCAATACTCCGTCGCCGTCTGCTACTCCTTCGGCGAAGGCGTCCGCAAAGACACCTCCCTTGCCTTCCAGTGGTACCTCCGCGCCGCACGCCGAGGATTCCCCAGCGCGCAATACAACGTCGGCGTCTACTACGAAACCGCAAAAGCCGGAACTCTCAACGCCCGCGCCGCCGCCAACTGGTATCGCAAAGCCGCCCAGGCCGGCGACACTGAGGCGCAACGCGCCCTCTCCAACTGCTACCAACACGCCATCGGCGTTCCCCAAAACACCAAGCTCGCAACCTACTGGCGCAAACGCTCTCTCACCAAAACGAAGAACAACGCCAATTTTTGATAAGGCGGTGAGTTGCTCTTCCTCCGCCTTTGCTCCACACGGCACACCATCTGCGCAACTCTGCCCGGTACTTAGCCTCCGGTGAATACACCGGGGTGCCCTCCCTTCTGTTGCACCTGCATCAACACAAACCCCCACAATCCAACACCACGCCGTCTCGGTTATATTGCTCTCGTTCACAACCCGACGTGACGTCCGGGGAAAAAAATCCCTCTCTGTCACCCGCAAATGCACCCGACCACCGCCAATCCCGCCCTCTCGCAAACCGCCGACACCGGCGCCGCAATCTTAGTGGAGCATCCAAGCGACAACAGCGTCATCATCCGCCTCACCTACCCTCCGGACCAGCGACAACGCGACTTGAAACTGCTGCTGCTGATCTGCCTCTGCCTCTGCCTCATCCCCACCGCCACCTGGTTTCTCTTTCGCAGCAGCACCGCAAGCGGGTTCGCACTCGCCACATCAACGCTTGCCGTCGCCTACCTCATCTCCTGCCTCGTCCGGCAGTTCCGCGCCCACACCCGCTCCTGCATCCTCCAGGCCGGCCCCACCGGCTTCACCATCCAAACCTCACCCGGCAAACCGACTACCACGAAGCATTTCTCCCAAGACCAAATCCGCGACATCACCATCCGCTTCAGCCACTACACCGGCCCCCGCTCCCTCTTCCGGGGCTGGCTCGAAATCAAAACCACAACCCATCGCACCATCCGATGCCTTCACGACATCGGCGGTAACCACCTCGCCCAAATCGCAACCACCCTCCGCGCCGCCTTGAACCTGCCTCCCCGCCCCTCGCCATGATCTCAAGCCTCACGAGCGAATCATCATGATCAAATCCTCACGCCCCGACTCCTCCCATCACCCTCTCCGTCAATGAATACTCATTAATCAATAGCGCCCTCGCATCCACCCCCCACCTCCCGTAAGACTTCCCCATGGTCACCGGCCCTCACGCCAAGTACCCCAACCTCTTCCGCCCCCACAAAATCCGCGACCTCACCCTCGGCAACCGCATCGCCATCAGCGCCCACTTCGCCGGCTGGTGGGTCGACGCCGGCCTGCCCAGCAGAGAATTCGCCGCCTACATCGAGCAGCGAGCCAAAGGCGGCGTCGGCTTGTTCGTCATCGGCGCCACCTCGCCCACCCCAGGCTCCGGCTGGCTGGAAAACATCAGCGACGACATCATCCCGCGCTACAAAATGCTTGTAGAAGCCGGGCATCGTCATGGCACCGCTGTCTTTGCGCAGCTCTGTCATCCGGGCTTCCGCCCGCTCGCGGGGACGCCGATTATCGTGCCTTCGCCCGCCGCCCAACCTACGCAGCCACAACCAATTGAAGCCCCGCGTCATGAGCCGACAGTGCAGGAACTTCACGATCTCGTTGAGCAATTCGGCGCCGCCGCCGGCCGCGCTGCGCGCGGCGGCGTGGATGGCGTTGAATTGCATTCGCATGAAAGTTTTTTGCATGCGCAGATGCTCAATCCGTTGTGGAACAGGCGCACGGACGAGTATGGCGGGTCGCTGGAAAACCGCATGCGCTTTCTGGGCCAGACGTTGCGCGCGATGCGCAAACAAATCGGCAACCTGCCGCTCGGCGTGCGCGTCAAGCTCGACGACATGGCGCAGCGCGGCATGAGCGCCTATGAGTATCACGAGGTGGCCCAACGGCTGGAGGGCGAAGGACTTGTCGATTACCTGAACGTCACCGGCGGCGACGGCCGCTTTCATCATGGACCGATGCCGCGCCCGGAAGGGGAGTGGATTAGTCTGGCGCGGGATCTCCGCCGCGCCACAAAACTCACCCTCATGCATGCCGGGCGCATTTCCACACCCGAATTGGCCGAACGTGTTGTGGCCGAAGGCGTTGTCGACATCGTCTGCATGACCAAGAGCCACATCGCCGACCCGCACCTCGCACTCAAGGTATGGCAACAGCGCGAGGAGGACATCCGCTTTTGCACGCGATGTCTTCAGAGCTGTCACGGGAAGATGCACTTGATGACGTGCGTGTATAACCCGCTGACGAGCCGGGAGTTGGAGTGGGGGGAACCCACGCCTGCGCCCGAGAAAAAGAAAGTCGTCATCATCGGCGCCGGCCCGGCGGGAATGGAAGCGGCCGTGACTGCGAGCGCGCGTGGACACGATGTCATTGTCCTGGAAAAAACCGCAGCCATTGGCGGCCAGGTGAGAACCGGCGCTGCGTCACCGTTGCGCAAGAACTGGCTGCGCATCGCTGAGTTCTACGAACGCCAGGCGCGCAAAGGCATTTTTGAACTCCGGTTGAATACCCCCGCCAGCGCCCAAGCAGTTCAGGCGCTGAATCCGGACGTGGTTGTTATCGCAACCGGCTCGCGCCCGACCCGGCTGGCCATCGCCGGTGGCGCATCGGCCCTGACCGTCCATGAAGTGCTCGACCTGGGCATGGCCGACGCCGCTAAGTCTGTCGCAATTTTTGATCGGGAGGGATTTAATCGGCCGCTGGTGGTGGCGGATTACTTGTCGGCGATGGGGAAGTCGGTGCGGTTTGTGACTTCGCTTCCGCAAGTATCGCCACTCGTGGAGGGGATGATGCTGGAGGAGATGTTGAGTCATCTTCAGAAGCGTGGGGTGACGTTCACGTGCGCGCATGAAGTGGTGCGGTGGGATGAGGCGGGCCGGTTGCGCGTTCGCGATGCGCAGACGGGGGAGGAGAGCGTGATGGAGGGCGTGGATGCTGTGGTGGGGGCGGTGGGATCTTATTCGGTGAATGAGCTTGCGGAGGAGCTGCGCGGGAGGGTGCGCGAGCTGTATGTGGTTGGGGATGCGAATGTGCCGCAGACGGTGGAGGCGGCGACGTATCAGGGAGCGCGGGTGGGGAGGATGATTTAGGGATCAACGCTGTTCGCGAAGGCGGCGGGGAGGGACTGGACGATCTGGTTGGTTTCGAGGCTGACGCGAATGACTTGGCCGACGAGGCGGACGATGTACTGGGGATCGTCGTCGCGGTTGGGATCGGAGGTGATGCCGCTGCGGGCGTCGGTGCAGACTTGGTACTGGTCGATGACCCATTCCAGCGCCGAGCGGTTGCCGAGGCGATAGTCGAAGGTTTGCGGGGGGATACCGGCGAGGGTGAGGGACGGGTTTACGGTGAGGCGGGTTTTGTCTTTGCTGAGGCGCATCTTGTCGTCGACGCGGTAGGAGAGGGGGATGCCGGGGGTTTCCTGGAAGTCGAGGTCGTGGGGTTTCAGTTGTTCGTAGTTGAGGTGAAGATCGGCGAGCTGTTTGCCGGCGGTGGAGAAGGACCAGAAGCCGGAAGAGTTTCCCACGGCGGAGCCGTGGGCTTTTGGGAGGGTAGGGAGAGGCGAGGCGAAGGGGATGCGGGGGAGTTCGCGTTTGAGGTTGTCGGCGAATTTGGTGCGGTAGCCGGGGTGGTGGAGGATGCCGTAGACGTAGTGGAAGATGGCCCACTTGTCGATCTTGTTGTCTTTGTAGTGGGTGCGGAACTGGTCAAGGGCCCAGTCGGTGATGTTTTCGCGGCGGTTGGAGCCGGATTCGTCGTAGACGTAGAAGGGGAAGCACTGTGACGCGGCTCCGGCGCCAACAACATGTACGTCAGCCATTCCTCTTGTAACGACCGCCATGAAGGGCTTCTCTGACCCTAAATTCGTCAATGCGATGACAACGTTCTCATTGTGGCTGGCTGGAGTCGGAGCGATGTGTTCGTATCCGTAGACTTCTTCGTTCAGAATTCGATCGAAGAACACGAACCGCCGAGTGAACGGTCGATACAGGCATTCGCGAATCTTTCCCTCATCGAAGGACGCGTATCTACCTCGCTCCAGATCTTTCTTTAGATCGCGACTCCACTTAATTTTGTCGTATCTGACGAAGTCATCCACGTGGGATTTGTCGCTGCTCCGTCGAAATCGATCCACTTCGCCGTTGTACTCGTCGACGAAGTCGCGAACGCGCGACATCAACGCCGCTTTATCGAAGTCGTAGACGACCTCGTCGCGGTTCGACTTGATTCCGCTGGAGCAGGCACCAAATAAACGCTTGCGCGCGATGCCTTTCATGTCTTCCGAGGATTTTTCTCCAATTGCAACGTAGCTCTCGAATTCGGCAGCGTGTTCAGGAACTAGCCATGTATCCCGTGCATCCGGAAAGATATTCCGCCACTCGACAGCACCGACGGTCGGATGCATCTCCAGCCAATCGAGCTTCTCTTCGCGACGAAGCGTCTTTTCCACAACATGATAGAGGATCTGATGTGCGCACTTTTTTGCTGATCTGATAGCGATTGTGATGCCGACCCCAACTTGAATACCAAATACGTTATAGGCGGTGCCGCTCAGCGTCGGATTGTGTCGAACATTACCTTCAAGGTCGAGGTGATAGAGAACGTTAAAGTCTTGCGCAAGATGCTTTCGCATTCCGTCAAACGCAATCTGATCAATGAAGCTGTTGTTGGACACCAAACAGACAATGCCGTCGCGCCCTTCAAGTCGGTCCCCTGCCCAGCGAAAAAACTTGACGTAGGGATCAGACAGCGCCGCTTTATTGCTGGCGGCAGAGGCTCTGGTATAGGTTTCAGAGACGCGAGAATCGATTAGGTCATATTTCCGGTTCTTATTGTTGTCGTTCTCATCCGCTTGATGCGCGTTGTAAGGTGGATTGCCGACCACGACCGTTATCGGCGAGCGTCGCTGCCTCTCTACCCGTTTCGAATTCGCTTCAGTCATGAAGCCGAGTTCGCCTTGGGTGTGATGAGCAATGTCGAGCGTATCGACAAAGCACAAGCCCTCGAAGGCTTCATATTTCCCTGCCTGCTCGAAGTACGCATGCTCGATATTCAGCGCCGCGATGTAGTACGGCAGGAGCATGATCTCGTTGGCGAAGAGGCGGTGCTTGTAGACGTCTTCGAGCTTGTTCTTGGGGATTCGGCGGATCAGGTTGACGATGAAGTTTCCGGTGCCGGTGCAGGGGTCGATGATGTAGACGTCGTCGGACCAGAGCTTTTTGCCGAACTCTTTTTCGAGGACCTCGGCGACACTGGCGCACATGAAGTCAACGATTTCCTGGGGCGTGTAGACGATGCCCATGGTGTCGGCGAGCTTGACGCTGTAGCCCTGGAAGAAGCGTTCGTAGACGGTGTTGAGGAAGTGTTGCTTGTCGGAGAAATCCGTCATCGTCCGGGCAGCGTGCTCGATGGCAACGTAGAAGCGGTCGAGCTCCTTGAGATAGGTATTGCGGTCGAAGGATTGGCTGGTCATGGCGAGCATGACCTTTTCGACCTCGGCGGCGATCACATTGCGACGGACGAACTCGGGGTTGTCGAAGATCTCGCGGATAAGGCGCTCGGTGAGGATGTGCTGGATGAGCATCTCATCGACGGCGGACTGGGAGAGGTTGGGGTTGAGGCTGGTCTTGCAGAGGTCGAAGAAATCGGCGAAGGCTTTCTTGAAGTTAGGGTTGGTCTTGTGGGCCTGATCGATCTTCTTTTTCAAGCCTTCGGCGAGGTCGGGAACGCGGTCTTTGAATTCGTCGACGGCGTGTTCGAATTCTTCGATCTGAGGTTCGGTGTAGCGGAAGAATTCCGTGACCAGGTCGGCGAGCCTGGCCGGGTCTTTCATGTCGGCTTCGAGGATCTTTGAGCCGTGCTGGTAGAGGATGGCGGTGGCGGTGTCTTCGAAGATGATGTTGGTGAGGGGATAGCCGGCCTTGCGCTTCTTTTCGATCTCC
>DASVUC010000226.1:0-42420 GCA_036387255.1 Tepidisphaeraceae bacterium
GCACTCTCCTCATTCTGAAATCTGAAATCTGAGATCTGAGATCTGAGATCTGAGATCTGAGATCTGACATTCAAATCTCAAATCCGAAACCTCCATCACACCGCCGCTCTCCCCGCCTGCAGCAGCATCAACGGCTCCGCCCGCGCCACCGCCACCGCCGGCCACACGCTCGCCACGAGCGACACCCCCACCACGATCCCGACCCCCGACCAGATAATCGGCCACGGAAAAACAATTGGCGGCGCATAACCCAGCGTCAGCACCGAAAGTCCATGCGCATCAAAGCTCATCAGCACCCCCGCCGTCAGACCGAGCGCGCACCCCACCAGCCCGATCAACATCGCCTCCGCCATGATCAATCGCAGCAGTTGCGACCGCGTCACCCCCACGCTGCGCATGACGCCGAATTGCCACCGCCGTGACCGCACCGATGCCATGATGGTGTTGGTCACGCCCAGCGATGCCACCGCCATCGCCGCAAACGCCACCGTACTCGCCAGCAGCAGCAGCTTGCCCAATCCCTGGGTCATCCCAAACTTGATCTGCCGAACGTCGTACACGCGCACACCCGACTGCCCCAGCGAATCCTTCACGCGCTCCATCACCACTTTCTTCTGCCCCGCGTCATAATCCAGATCGACCGCGAACAGGTTCACCTCGCGCACTCCAAAATCTCGCTGCGCATCCTCCACGCTCCCAAACACGCTCGCCACCGTGCGCTGATCGAACGACCGCGACACGTCAAACATGCTCACCATCACGTCAATCCCCGGCGACCAGACCACGCCCGCCACCTTGTACGCAATCGGCTTCCCGTCCGGCCGCTTCAGCTCCAGAGTGTCGCCCACACCGATGTTCTTGAGCTGGTGATACTCCTCCGTCACGATCACGTGCCGCCCCAGCTTCAGCATCCGCTTAGCCTCGTCGCTGTTCCCCTGCCGGAAGTCCAATTGCATCATGTCCAGCGCCTTCTCCGGATCGATGCCGATGAACATCGTCGCATTAGGCACCAGCGCCGCCCCCGCCACCGAAAATACGCTCGTCCCAAGCTCCGGCGCCGCGATCGCAATCGGCATCGCACGCTTGATCCCCTTCACCGATTCCAGCTTGCCGATCGCATCAAGCCCCGTCCCGCGCATCGACAGCGACCGCAGATCAAATTCACCCACGAAGACGAAACAGTCCGGAAATTTCGTCGGCAGCTTCCACCCCGCCAGCGCGCTCTTCCCCTGCGTCTGCATCGCCACCAGCACCGCCAGCCCCACCATTAACGCCGTACAAGTTCCCGCGACGCGCCAAATCCCCGCGCTGAGCTGCTGCCGGAGCAGCGGAAAGCTCAACCCAAACATCGCCGCCACGATCCGCCCAAGCAGCCGCTCCACCGTCCACACGAACGCCGGCGACAGCAGGAAGAAACCAAACATCACCGCAGGAATTCCCGCAGCGAAGTGTCCATAGAACCGAATCGCCCGCACCGCATCCGCATCCGCAAACGCCCCAAGCCATTGCTCCAGCGGCGCGAACATCAGGATCGGATCCACCGTGATCAGCAGCAGCCCCAGGAGCGCAACCCGCCACGGAAACCGTGCATTGCTTCGCTTCGCCAGCGGCGTCATTGCCTCCAGCGGGCTCGTTCGCATCGCGCTGTACGCCGGGATGAAGCTCGCGATGACCGACGCAACCAGCAGCCCTCCGGCGCCGAAGATCACGCCGCGCCAGTTCACAGAAACGCCCGACGCAAAGAACTGGTGAAACCGCAGCGCCAAGAGCCGCAGCCACAAATAGCCGAGCGGCACACCAATCAGCACCCCCATCAACCCCAGCAAAAATCCCTCGGCAACCACCAGCCGCGCCACCTGCGCCTTGATCATGCCAACCGCGCGCAGCATCGCCAGCGTGCGCTGCCGCTCCGTGACGCCCATCGACAGCGCCGAGAAGACGATGAACGTCGCCGCCAGCATCGACACCGCCCCGCCCAGGTAGCTCAGCAGCTCCACACCCTGGAGGTTCTTCTTCATCTCCTTCCGATTGTCGCGCGCCATGCGCAAGCGCAACAGCGGATCCACTTCCTTCAGCCGAGGTTCCCACCGCGCCACAAACGCGTCTTCCACATTCCGCTCCAAATCCACCAGCAGCCGCGTCGCCTGCGGCGGATTTTTCGGATCGACAAACTTCCGCAGCGTCTCGATCGGCACATACACCGAAGGATTCGCCATCGACACAATCGCCGGCTTGTGGATGATCCCCACCACCGTCACTTCCAGCTTCTTATCCACTCCGGGAATCGTAAACTTCTCCCCCACCTTCAGCGCCGTCCCGGGCGCCAGGTAGTCCGGCGATTGATCGCGATTCTTCAGCAGCCGCGCCGCCGCATCATCCACCACCGCAACATTGCCCGACGATGAATCAAACCACCCCCCCGCCGTCATCTCAATCGACTCCACCTGCTTGTCCCCCGGCCGTTCGATGCCGAAGACTTCCGCCGATCGATTCCAAGGCCTCCCCGTCTGATCAATCATCCCCAGCCGAAGCTCAAGCCGCTCCACCGCGCGCACCACGTGCGGATCTCCCCGCAGTTCCGTCAGCAACGTCTGCGGCACCCCGCCCGTGTCATTGCGCCGATAGATCTGCGCATCCGTCGATCCCATGAACCGGGAGAGGAACTTCAGCGCCGTCTCCTCAAACGACGCATACCCGCTCGTCACCGAAACCACGAGGCTCACCGACAGCGCAATCGCCGCCAGCGTCAGCGCAGCCCGCACGCGATGCGCCAAGAAATTCGAAATTGCCAGCTTGCGAATGACCACCGGTAAAATTAAACCCAAAAAGCTAAATCCCAAATCCGAAGGAAGCACGAAAGCACAAGATTCACATGTTCGAAAGGCGCTGCTCCCGCGCGCGGATGATGGCGCCAAAGATCCTCATTAACTCAATCGCCTCCTGGTTTAACGCCGCCCGCTCCGCTTCCTGCTCATCACTTCTTGTAGACAGCAACCGCAGAAATAATCCACTCTCCTTCGCTTCCTTCCGACAAATCCGCACATGCATCAGGAAATCTTTTCTCCCAAGCCTCATTCGCCTCGATGTAGTTCGCTGCCACCGATCCAGAACAACGGACCAGTTGCCGTCCATCCTCCACATTCGAAATCGTCCGAGGCAACTTCTTCAGAAACACCCTCACCCTCCGAGCAAACGTCTCGGTCCGCTCTTCCAAGTCATAGCGCTTCCCACTACCGCCACCTTCACCCATTCCAGCACCCTTTACGATTTTCTGCTTCTTCTTCTCTTTCGTGCTTCCCTCGGATTTCGCTTTTCCGATCTCGAATTTCTCCCCTCAACGAATGCACTCCTGATACCGCAGCGCCAGCCCCTCCCCAGTCTTCACATCTTCCGTCGAAAACCGTTCCACCAGCTTCCCATCCTTCAGCACCGCCACCTCGCCCGCGTACGCCGCCACCGTCGGCTCATGCGTCACCATCACGATTGTCTTATTGTGAATGATCGAAAGATCCCGCAGCAGCTCGCACACCGCGCGACTGTTTGCCGAATCCAGGTTCCCCGTCGGCTCATCCGCCAGGATCACCGCCGGGTCGCAGATCAAGGCCCGCCCGATCGCCACCCGCTGCTGCTCCCCGCCGCTCATGGCGTCCGGGCGGTGTGACTTGCGATGCGTCATCCCCAGCCGGTCCATCGTCTGATGAATCTTCTCCTTCGCCGACGCCACATTCTTCCCCTCCAGCATCAGCGGCAGCCCCACGTTCTCTTCCGCCGTCAGCGTCGGAATGAGGTTGAAGCTCTGGAAGACAAGCCCGATCTGCCGCCGCCGAAACAGCGTCAGCTCGCGATCGTTCATCTCCGCCAGGTCCGTCCCATTGACCAGCACGCGCCCACCGTCCGGCTGCGCCAGCCCCGCCATCAGGTGCAGCATCGTGCTCTTGCCCGATCCGCTCGCCCCCATGATCGCCAGGAACTGCCCCTGCCCCACCTCCAGCGACACCCCCGACAGCGCTTCCACCGACGCCTGCCCCTGCTTAAAGCGCTTGGTCGCATTCTCAACAAAGAGCGGCGTCATTCACGTCCTGATAAAAGCCCGGAAGTGCCGACTATATGCATGCCCGCGACCGCTCACAAGTTGCTCGTCTCGCCGTAATTTATGCGACGCCGCGTCGTCCTTAACTGGCAACGTGAAACTTTTGCCGGTATGAATGCATGTATCTTTTCCAGGGGCATGCTCCCCTGCCGGTGTTGTTTTTCTCGACGTCGTATTACCCACATCCAGCGAGGTCTCTGCTATGTCGCATTCGCGTCCTGTCGGCTCACCGTCCCGCTCGGTCTCGATGATGGAGCGGCTTGAAGATCGCAAGCATCTCTCTCTCGTGGTTGACGTGCGCCTTGCCGGCGGCGGAACCAACGGCGTCATCTCCAAGGTCGGCCAAGTCATCAACCTGGAAGTCTGGGCAACCGCTACCGGCAGCAACGGAAATTCCGCCGACGACGGTCTTCAGGACATCTACGGCACCTTCTACAGCAAGAACGTCAATGGCGGCTCCGCCCTCGGGAACATCACCGCAACCGCCGTCGCACCGTTCAACGGCAGCGGCTCCGGTGGCGGCACCGTCCAGGATGTCGACGGCGACTCTGACGTCGACCTCGGCGAGCTCAACCCCGCTGTCTCCACCGGATTTTTCCTCGCTCGCGCCAACGGCATGATCACCACCGGCGGAACCCCCGTCACCAACGGCCAGTCGTTTCACGTCGCCAACCTCGCCTTCACCGTCACGAAACTTCTAGGCAAGTCGGGCGCTCACACCGACATCATCTTCGCGCCCAAAAAGACCAACCTCGCCTCCGCGATCAATGCGGTCTGGCGCGAAGATGGCGTCACCCAAGCCAGCGGCGGGATCAACGGCAAGGGCACCTACACCGCCGGCAGCTCCGTCGTACTGCGCCAGAACATCGGCAGCATTTCTGGCAAGATCTGGAACGACAAGAATGGCGACGGAAAGCGCCAATCCACCGAGCCGGGCGCCGGCGTCTGGACCGTCTTCATCGACTCCAACAAGAACCGCCAGCTCGACACCGGTGAACTCAGCGTCAAGTCCTCCTCCGGCGGTAACTACACCTTCGCCAACCTCAAAGGCGGCAAATACCGCATCCGCATCGTGCCCCAGGCCAAGTGGCGCAAGACCTTCCCCGCCGGAAGCTTCCGCGATGTCGACCTCATCCCCGGCACCGACTCCACCGGGCGTAACTTCGGCATGACCACTAACGCCGTCATCGCCGGCACCGTCTTCTCCGACGCCAACAACAACGGCGCCAAAGACGGCAGCGAAAGCGCGCTCGGCGGCTGGCGCGTCTTCGCCGATCTCGACTTCGACGGCAAGTACAACAAGAAGGTCGATGTCGGCGTGCTCACCGACGCCAACGGCAGCTTCGCCTTCACCACCCTGCCCGGTGGCAAGTACATCATCCGGCCCGCCGTCCCCACCAACTATCGCGTCACCACGCAGAGCAAAGGCTACGTCACGCTGAAGGTTCCCGCCGCCGGAACGTCCTCCTCCACCGTCTTCGGGATTCACCAGATCGCCTAAGGTCGCTGAGAAAGCTGAAGCTGAAGTAAATCTGGGCTACGCCGCGGAAGTAGTGAAACATTACCGCCGCGGCGTAGCTCTTTTTCTGCGCTTTTCACGACGATTTCACAAAAGCTGGGGTCGCTTCGGCGGCGGCCTCCGAAGTACAATCTTTTTCCACAATTTCGGTTTTCCTGCGCCGAACCGATCGACGGCGCATATCGTCTCTACCCTTGGGTTTCGAAGTTTTCCTTCGGAAATTCCTTCTTTCGTTGTTGAGGTCAGAATGAACAAGTCGTCTCTTCGCCGCCGTCGCCAGGTCTTCTCGCAGCTCGAATCGCTCGAGAATCGCCAGCTCATGTCGCTGGTTGTTGATCTCCGCATCGCGGGAGGCGGCAAGACCGCCGCCGCAACGAGCGTGGGTCAGGTCATCCGCATGGAGGCTTGGGCCACCGTCACCGGCTCCGACGGAAACCCCAACAACGACGGCGTTCAGACGATCGTCGGATCCTTCCTCAGCAAAGACTTCAACGGCGGCGCCGTCTCCGGCACGCTCAGCGCAACCCGCGCTGCGCCATTCACCGGCAGCGGCTCCGCCAACGGAACCCAGCACGATCTCGACGGCGACGGCGACCTCGACGTCGGCAGCAACCTCGACTCCAGCGCCAACGACTTCTTCTACGATCGCGCCAACGGCATGGTCCTCACCGGCGGAACCACCAGCGGCAACTCGCACTCCTACAAAATCGCAGACCTCACCTTCACCGTCACCGCCTTGAAGGGCGGCCAGGAAACCGACGTCAACTTCCGCCAGCGCGCCACCAAGACCGGCATTCAAAGCTGGCCCACCGCACTCTGGCAGGAAGACGGGAAAATCATCACGACCAGCGGCGCAGAGAGCAACGCCTCCAAGGGCTACACCGTCGGCTCGCCCGTCATCCTCACCCGCTCCGGCTCCGGTGGAACCGGCGGCGGCGATCCCGGTACCGGTAACGGCGGCGGTGGAACCGGCGGTGGTGGTGGAACTGGTGGTGGTGGTGGTGGCGGCGGCACCGTCTCCCACGGCTCCGTCTCCGGCAACGTTTACAAAGACAACAACGCCAACGGCGTCAAAGACAGCGGCGAAGCCAATTTCTCAGGCTTTGAGCTCTACGTCGACGCGAACCTCAACGGCCTGAAGGACAGCGGCGAACGCGCCGCGTTCACCGACGGAAACGGCAACTACACCTTTGGCGACTTGCCTGCTAATGCCAACTACCGCGTCCGCGCCAATCCGCCCAGCGGTTGGGGCACCAGCGCCGCCAACGGCTCCACCAAGTGGTGGGATGTCTTCGTCGGCGCCGACCAGAACCTCACCGGAAAGAACTTCGGCGAACGCCCACTCTCCACCGGCGGAGGTGGCGGCGGTGGCGTCACCAACGGCTCCGTCTCCGGCAACGTCTACAAAGACACCAATGCCAACGGCTTCAAGGACAGCGGGGAATCCGCCTTCGCGGGCTTCCAACTCTACATCGACAGCAACTACAACGGTCTGCTGGACAACGGCGAACCCACCACCTGGACCGACAACAACGGCAACTACACCTTCAGCAACCTGCCGGGCAACGCCAACTACCGCGTTCGCGCTTACCCGCCCAGCGGCTGGGGCACCAGCGCCGCCAATGGCTCCACCAAGTGGTGGGATCTCTACCTCGCCTCCGGCGAGAACACCGGCGGTAAGAACTTCGGTGAGCGCCCGCTGAATTCCGTCGCCAATGGCTCGATCACCGGCCGCGTCTGGCAAGACTCCAACGTTAACGGCGTGTGGGATCACGGCGAAGTCCCCTTCGCCGGGTTCCAGCTCTACGTCGACGGTAACTTCAACGGCATCTTCGACAACGGCGAGCGCACGACCTGGACTGACAACCTCGGTAACTACCGCTTCGATAACTTGCCGGGCAACAACAGCTACCGCGTCCGCGCCCTCCCGCCCAGCGGCTGGGGCACCGGCTCCGCCAACGGCGCCACCAAGTGGTGGGACGTCTACCTGGGCTCCGGCGAAACCGCCAACAGCAGAAACTTCGCCGAAAGACGCATCTAGTCGCTTGTCGTTTAGCCGCCCCGCGTGCGGGGCGCTGCTCCGCGATCTCCGAAACCCCGGACCCACCAGTCCGGGGTTTCTCTTGCGCACTTCCATCCGCTATAGAATCCATTCATGCGTCTGCTCATCACCGCCGACCTGCACTACGACAACGCCAAGTCGCGCGAGAGTGCCGACGCCCTCATCACCCAGATCAACAACGAATCCTTCGACATCCTCCTCCTCATCGGCGACGCCTCCGCCTCCGCCGGTGAAGGGCTCGAAGCCTGCCTCTCCAAGTTCAAACACACCGGCCCCAGGCTCTTCGTCCCGGGCAACCACGAGCTCTGGACCCTCGGCGACGACAGCTACTCGCTCCTCTTCTCCGAGCTCCCCGCCCGCGTCCGCGCCCTCGGCTGGCATTGGCTTCAGGAAGATCCATTTATCACCGATGCCCTCGCCATCGTCGGCTCCGTCGGCTGGTACGATTACTCCTTCGCACAAACCGCGCTGGGCATCCCCCGCCGCTTCTACCAGCGCAAGGTCTCTCCCGGCGCCGCGGCCTACTTCTCCGAAACCTCCGCGCTGCTCAATCCCTCTGACGACATCGCCCCGGAAGCCATGAACATCGTCGCCCGCTGGAACGACGGCCGCTTCGTCAAACTTCACCGCCCCGATGAGCAGTTCCTCGACGAACTCCTCGGTATGCTCCGCAACCAGCTCACGCGCGCCACCGCCAGTGACGCAACGGTCATCTTCGCCGCCACCCACCACCTCCCCTTCCGCGAGCTTCTCCCCCCCTCGCACAGCGCCCAGTGGGAATTCACCAAGGCCTATTTTGGCAGCGACAAGATCGGTCAACTCCTGCTCGAGTTCGAGAAAGTCAAGCATGCCTACTGCGGCCACAGCCACTTCCCCATCGAGTCGCAGATCCAGCACATCCACGCCGTCAACATAGGCAGCGGCTACCGCCAGAAAACCTTCAAGCTCCTCGACGTGTAAGCAATCACGCGTAACTATTTCCTCCCCTCCACCGGCGCTCCCGAGGGAAAATTCACCAGGTTGTTTGCCATCGGAATCAGCGCCAGCGCCAGAAATGGCAGCGCCTGACCGTGCAGCAACATGCACACCAGCGCAAAGAACGCGGCGCCCTCATTCAGCGCCCAGAACACGATGTTCCCGCTTGAATACTTCGCCATCGCAATCGCCCCGCTCTCATTCGCCGCGCCGTAGATCACCTTTCGAACGATGTAGCTCATCACCACCGCGCCCGCCACCGCCGCGACGCAAACCATCTGAAAGAGCTGAACGTTGAATCCGGCGTTGAGCCCACTCCCCTGGCGAAACAGAATCAGGATGACCACCAGGAACATGAGTGGCCCCATGAGCAGCGCCCCCCAGATAATCCGCATCGTGATGAGCTGCTGCGCCTTCCGCCGGTCGTCCGGTTCCATGTTGCTCATTCCCGCATGCTATCGCGCCCTCGACAACAAGCCCATTTCCGCGCAACCTGATTACATGCGACTGATGCTTCCGCTGTCCATCCTGCTGATCGGAGCTTTCATGACGGGCGCCGCCGAATCCGCAAATGATCTCCTCGCCGAGCAAAACGTCCGCAAGCTCGCCAGCGGCATGAACTTCATTGAAGGCCCCGTCTGGACCAATGACGACGGCGGCTATCTCGTCTTCAGCGACATCCCGGCCGATGAGCTGAAGAAGTGGACGGAGAAAGATGGCGTCACGACCTTCCGCAAACCCTCCCACAACAGCAACGGCAACACGCGCGACCGCCAAGGCCGCCTCATCACCTGCGAGCACGGCTCCCGCCGGGTCACGCGCACCGAGAACGACGGCTCCGTCACCGTCCTCGCCGAAACCTTCAACAGCAGGAAGCTCAACAGCCCCAACGACGTCGTCGTCAAATCCGACGGCACCCTCTTCTTCACCGATCCCACATACGGCCTGGAGAAACGCCCGCAGGAACAGCCGGGGCAGTTCGTTTACCGCCTCAATCCCGAGACGAAGGAACTCACGCCGCTGGTGAAAGATTTTGAGCAGCCCAACGGCCTCTGTTTCTCACCCGACGAGAAGCGCCTCTACGTCGCCGACAGCGGAAAACCTCACCACATCCGCGTCTTCGATGTCACCGAGCAAGGGACGCTCGAGAGCGGCAGAACCTTCTGCGTCATCGACCAGGGTGTCCCCGACGGCATCCGCTGCGATGAGCGCGGAAACATCTGGTCCAGCGCCGGCGACGGCGTGCAGATCTTCTCGCCAGAAGGAAAACTCCTCGCGCGCATCAAAGTCCCGGAATCTCCCGCCAACCTCTGCTTCGGCGGCGCTGACGGCAAGACCCTTTTCATCACCGCGCGCACCTCCCTCTATGCCATCAAGACCAACGTCATGGGCGCGGGCAAGCCTTAACTGCGTGTGTCCGCCGATCGCGTAATCACCTTCCCTCCTTGACGATCCTCCTCCCCCCTGCATACTCCAGCGCGGCATGGGCCGGCGCAATTCCATCACCACCAGCGCGCTTTCCTTCTGGTCTGCCGCTTTTCTGCTGCTCATCATCATCGGCGTCGCGATGCTCGCGCTGCGCCGCGATGCGCACCCGACGGTCATCGCCTTCCGCGCCGGTCTCGTCGCGGTCGGTCTGGTCGGCTTAGTCATCGTCACGTTCCTTTCCCGCCGATCCGGCCCGAGCCCGCGATCTCTCGCTGAGCAGATCCTCGCGCAGCAGAAGTCGCTCTTTAACGCGCCGCACGACTTCCAACCCGCCAGCGCGGCCGACTTCTCCGACCTCGACAAAACCTTCTACGACCACACCCAACGCGCCCTGGAAGCACATGGCTTCCGCTTCCTCGACGACGTCGAAAACACCACGATCTCCCAGGCTCTTCCCGCCTTCCGCACGTTCATCCGCACGATGATCGGCGACGACGATGCAACCGCCGCGCGGATCCTCCAGATGCGGCCCTCGGGTAGCGCTGGTGCCGACCATCGGATCATCGAGCTCACCACGGAGTTTTCCGATTTCACCTTCCTCATCACCACCACCGGCGCCCTGCCGCTGGACTCCGCCACCGTCGACGGCATCACGCGCCACATGCTGCCGCCCGACACCGCACCCGATCAACTCCTCACCCGCCACCGCGAGCATCTGAGTGCCGCCCTTGCGAAAAATCCGTCGCTTACTGTCGTCCGATGCCTGACACTGGATGACGTTTTGAAATCCTCCCGGCACGCCCACGCCGTTCGCGCCGTCCACCGCAAGCGCACCGGCTACGTCACCGAGGATGATCTCAAACGCATTCGTGGCGAGCCGCTCACGGACCTGGATCGAAAAATCTTCGATGAGATCAACGCTCTCGAAGCCGCCGACCGCACCTCGGATTCGTCGCGTACCTGAGCGTCCCCCCTCTTCGGTGCTCCAGTCCCCCACCCGCCACCATTTGTACATCTCACCACTCCCCACTAAAACACGACCAACTCTCGGAGGCCACATGCTCTCGCGCACGCTTCTCCTGCTCTCCCTCACGCTCGTCCTTTCCGCCTGTCGCTCGCCGATCAATCCTTCTCACCCGGCGCCTCCCGCGCCATCGATGTCGGCATTCTCATCTCCCCTTTCCAACCTCGCCGCCCCGCATTCAGGCCGCGCGATGCACGAGAGCTCCTGGGATCGCGGCGGAGGCAACGCTGACATGCGGCGGCTCGAGCCGGGCCAGACCCGCGAGATCTTCAACTACTCCGGCGCCGGCGTCGTCCACCGCTTCTGGGTCACCATCGCCCCGCGCTCGGACATGAAGCTCCACCGCCAGACCATCATCCGCATGTACTGGGATGATGAAAAAGAGCCTTCCGTCGAAGCTCCAATCGGCGACTTCTTCGGCGTCGGCTTTGGCGAGCAGCGCGATTACATCTCGCTCCCCCTCAATGAAACCTCCGGCGGGTACAACTGCTACTGGCCGATGCCTTTCCACAAGTCCGCGCGGTGGACGGTCACGAACATGTCGGACAAGGCGATGGACGCCTTCTATTACAACATCGACTTCACCGCACACGATTCGCTCCCGCCCGACACGCGCCACTTCCACGCCCAGTGGCGGCGCGAAAACCCGACCACCAACGGCAAGAACTACACGATCCTGGAAACCACCGGCGCGGGCCACTACGTCGGCGTCGCCCTGTTCATGCAAGCCATTCAACCGCGCGGGCTTGGTTTTCTTGAAGGTGATGAGATGATCACCATCGACGACCACGCCTACCAGAGCCCGGACGTCGATCAGAAGTCGCCGGGCGGTAAACTTTTCGCCAGCCCCACCACGCGTCCGCAGATCATCGGCACCGGCAGCGAAGACTACTTCTCCTCCGGCTGGTACTACGACCGCGGCTTGTACTCGGCGCCGTACCACGGCATCCAGATCAAGGACGATCCGCCGGGTCGCGTAAACACTTACCGCTGGCACATCGAAGACGCGATGCCGTTCACGAAGAACATCAAGGTCACCATCGAGCACGGGCACGGCCGACACCCGAACGATCACAAGGCCGACTACTCCTCCATCGCGTTCTACTACCAAACCGAACCGCACACACCCGCGCCGCCGATCACGGATGCGGCGGCGCTGCTCCCGACGAAGCCTCCGCAAGTCGTACATTTCCCGGGCGTCACCGAAGCCGAATCGCTCGCGGGCTCCGCGAAGGCGAGCGCGGGCAACGCTCAGCCGCAATCGATGCAGGGCTTCAATGGCCAGTGGTCCGGCGATGCCCAACTTTTCTGGACCGACGCGGGGGAGAGCCAAACGCTGGAAATTCCGATCACCGCGCCCAAGACCGGCGACTACCAGATCACCGCCTTCATGACCCGCGCGCCGGACTACGGGACCGTGCAGCTGTCGGTCGGCGGTGCGCCGCTGGGCAAGCCGGTCAACCTGTACAGCCAGCGCGTCGAGCCTTCGGGCGCCACGCGACTGGGGACAGCGCATCTCAATGCCGGGCAAACGACGCTCACCATCCGCATCACCGGTAAAGATGAGGCTTCCACGAACACGTTTGTCGGCATCGACGGCATCAAGCTCGAACCGGCACAAGCAAAGGCCACGGCACCTGCGACGCAGCGCTGATCTCGCCCATGCGCGTCTCACTCCCCCCGTTTTGTGCCTGTGGGACCCGGTATAAACATCTCGTGTATTTCTCCTCGTCCGCTGCAACTTCCTCAAGACAATTCCTTCTAAATGGCCGGCGCGCATCGGAACGATGCACGTCGTCTGTGATGAAGGAGAAGATTGATGATGAAGCAGATCGATCCGTATGAGCTGGTGGTGGAGCCACCGCTCAGACGGCGCGTGAAACCAGCCGTCCCTGTCCTGCATCCTCCTGCCGAGGTGATCACGTTGCCCAAGCAAGATGCGCCTTCGGATGAAGAGAAGATCGTAAACCGCACGATGCCGCTGACGATCCTGGTGGCGGGGATCGTGATTGAAATCACGGCGGCGATTTTTCGCGCCAGCGCCGCCGCCAGCGCCCTCCACGCCGTCACCGCGCTTGCGCTGGGGGTCACGGGGGCGACGGTCATCATGATGCTCGGCATGCTGGTGGCGGCGCGGTTCCGAGGGATCGATCTCGGCAGCCGGGGCAGCGCGCTGTTGAAGCTAGCCGCGATCGCTATCGCGCCGACGGCGCTGGCGACGCTCCTCACGCCCGCAGCCCGTCTGATCCCGCTCGGTGGCATCGCCATCCTTCTCCTCCAGTTCGTCGCGGTCTTCGCGCTGCTGGGCGCGTTCTTTAACCTTGACGAAGCCGACACCTGGTACTGCGTGTGCGTCATGTTCATCCTCAATCTGGGGACGTACTTTGCGCTGATGTCGTTGGGCGTGGGGCTGTAGATCGTCACGCTGCTTGCAACCCTTAGCGGTTTTTGCACCTCACCCCCCGAAATGTGTTCCGTTTTGTGCACTTTTGTTCCCTTTTGAGATCCAGGAGACGCCAAGGCGCGCTGGCGCGAGGAGGCCGCGAAGCCGCCCCGGGGAAGATGGAATCGGAGTTGAAGCCATGCCTCTACTTAACCCTCGGCGCTGCGCGAAAAGAACGTGGTGTGCGCGACACGACGTTGATTACGAAGTGCAGCGAGGGGTTTTCGTAAAAAAGATGGTGATTTTCGCTTTTGCGGCGCTGCGCGAAAAGTTGCATTTTGGCGCAATCGTCAACTTAGAAACGGTGCTACGCCCGCTCCATCACCGCAAGGACGTAGCGCTTTTGCCGTGCGAAGAGCACGGGGTCGATCAGCTCGATGTTGCTGTTGGCGACGTTCAGCAGGCTGTCGAAGAGGTTGCTCAAGAGGTGGTGCAGACCGGGCTGCTTTCGGCGCAGGCGCAGGAAAGAGAACTGCATCAGGGGAATGCCGATCCGGGTTGCCCACATGTGGACGAATGCCAGGGTCGGCAGGATGTGGGGCGTGATGTCGCGCTGGAAGGTGATCCGCCAGCCGTGCTCCGTAAGCTTCCGGGCAAAGTCGTCCCAGTGGTGCAGGGACTTGTCCTTGGACTGACACACGTGGAAGAAATCGCACGCGATCCACTTCCCGCCTGGGGCAAGGATCTGTTTCATGATGGGCAGGCTCAGGTCGAGCTTCAGGTACTGGAGCGACTCTGAGGTGTAGATCGTGCCGAAGCGCTGCGCGTAGTCCGCCGGTGAGATGCGTTCGAACTTGCTGTGGATCAGGGGGACCTCGGGGAGCGTCTTGCGCAGGTGGGCGGCTTGAAGTCGGTCCGGCGTGAGGGCGGTAGGCTCATCCCCGCGCTCCAGCAGCATGCGCGTCAGCCCGCCCATCCCGCAGCCGACGTCGAGCGTCGGTTTGCCGGAAGCGGCGCCCTGCTCCAGGAGCAACTCCGCGTAGCGGTTCTGCGCCTGCACAATGTCGGCGAGGCTGATGTCTTCAGGCCTGCGGTCAGGGTCGTCGAAATAGCCTAGATGCAAAAACTCGCTGGGCAGGATCTGGGAATAGAGTTCCAGCTGCGCATCCTGGTGGGCGTGGCGGTTCTTCTTGCGGTTGATCTGAAGGCGCATCGCCTGGAACAGGTGTGCGGGATGGAGAACGCGCGTCAAAACGGATTTGGTGAGCGCCTTGCCGGAGATCTTGCGAGCGGCGGGATCCGATTCAACAACAGCGGGATTGGCGAGTTCAGCGGACATGATCTCCGAATGGTATGTGCCGGTTCGATCGGGGGAGGTGAAAACTAGGTGCTGTCGGGGCAACGCAGACCCGCGCGCGCGGCTGAAGTGGCTGCTCACACCTGCAACACTTCGTTCTTCTTTTTCTCGATCAGCTCATCCACTTTCCCCTCGTACTGCTTGGTGAGATCCTGCACCTGGGTTTCGCCGTGCTTGCCTTCGTCTTCGGTGATCAGGCCGCCCTTTTGTTCGGTTTGAATGAGCTTGTTGGCATCGCGTCGAGCGTTGCGGATAGCGACCTTTGCGGTCTCGGCCATGCCCTTGCATTGGCCGACGAGCTGGAGGCGTCGCTCCTGCGAGAGCGGGGGGAGGTTCAGGCGAAGCTGCTTGCCGTCGCTGTGGGCGGTGAGGCCGATCTTGCTGTCGCTGATGGCTTTTTCGATGGGCTTGAGGTCCTGGGGGCTGAAGGGCTTGATCAGGAGCTGCGTGGCTTCGGGGACGCTGATGGATGCGATGGAGCGAAGCGGCGTGGGCGAGCCGTAGTAGTCGACGTGGATGTTTTCGACGAGCGCGGGGGAGGCGCGGCCGGTGCGGATTCCGCGCAGCTCGTGCTGCAAGTGCTCGATCGCCTTTTCCATATGCTCTTCGCAATCCATCAGGACATCATCGACAGGCATAGCCAACCTCGCTCGGGTCATCGCTGTTTGTCTGGAAGCTCAAAGTGTCGAATTCTCAAATCGGAGATTTCGAATCTCAAACTTCAGATTGTAAGTGTTGCTACCGTCTTTTGAAAATCTCAGGGGTTGATGGTCGTCCCCACCGGCTCGCCTCTCAGGACGCGCTCGATATTGCCGGCGGTTTTTAAGTTGAAGACCACGAGCGGAATTTTTCGTTCCATGCAGAGGGTGATCGCCGTGAGATCCATGACGCGGAGCTGATCGCGATGCACTTGCTCGTAGGTGATCTTGTCGAAGCGCTTGGCGTTGGGGACCTTTTTGGGGTCGGCGTTGTAGATGCCGTCCACTTTTGTGGCCTTGAGCAGGACATCCGCCTGGATTTCCGCGGCTCGAAGCGCGGCGCAGGTATCGGTGGTGAAGAAGGGGTTGCCGGTGCCGGCGGCGAGGATGACGACACGGCCCTTCTCGAGGTGGCGTACGGCGCGGCGGCGGATGAACGGTTCGGCCACGGAGTAGACGCTGATCGCAGACTGCACGCGGGTGGGCTGGCCGAACTTTTCCATCGTTTCCTGAAGAGCGACGGCGTTGAGAACCGTCCCGAGCATGCCCATGTAATCGGCGGTGGCGCGGGGAATGTGGCCGCTCTCGCTGAAGGTGGCGCCGCGGATGAAGTTGCCGCCACCGACGACGATGGCAAGCTGCACGCCCATCTTCGCCACCGCCATGCACTGGCGGGCGATGTTCTCGAGTTCTTTCGCGTCGATGCCGAAGCCTCCTTCCTCGCAGAACCCTTCGCCGGAAATCTTCAGCAGCACGCGTTTGTAAACAGGACCTTCAGACATGAGTGCAAGGTAAAAGCTGGAGGATCAAAGGTAAAGCGCGGCATTTTTCCCGCATAAGCTTTTCGTGTACTGTTGCGCCGTGAGCATCGTCCTGATCGGTTATCGCGGCAGCGGCAAGAGCACGATCGGCAAGCGCCTGGCGGATAAACTCTGGCAACCGTTTTTCGACACCGATGAAGCGATCGTCGCCAAGGCGGGGAAGAGCATCGCGGAGATTTTTGCGCAAGACGGAGAGCCGGCGTTTCGGGAAATTGAGTCGCAGGTGATCCAGGAGGCGGCGAAGCTTCAGGAGCACGTTATCGCGATCGGCGGCGGGGCGCTGCTTCGCGAGGAGAACCGCAGGATGCTCAAGGACGGGGGGCATCGGCTGATCTATCTGAAGTGCGAGCCGACGACGCTTCACCAGCGCATCCAGAGCGATCCGAACACCGCCGGCTCGCGGCCGAATCTAACGGCGCTCGGCGGCGGCGTTGCCGAGATCGACAAACTTCTGGCGGAGCGCGAGCCGATCTATCGAGAGGCGATGGATGCGGAACTGGACGTGTCCAACCTGTCGCCGGACGAGGCGGTGGTGTACATCGTCCGCCTGTTATAAAACCCGCAACATTCGCGCGTGCAGCACACTGTTTTCATCATCTTCCTGTTCATTCTCGGCTCGTGCGTCGGCAGCTTTCTGAACGTGGTGATCTGGCGGCTGCCGCGGGGAGAGTCGCTTTCCTATCCGCCGAGCCACTGCCCGAAGTGCAACAACCGGCTGAAGTGGTATGACAATCTCCCGGTGATCGGGTGGATCAAGCTGGGCGGGAAGTGCCGCTTCTGCAAGGAGCCGATCTCAACACGCTATCCGATCATCGAAGCGGTTACGGGGCTGCTGTTCGTGTTTTACTACGTGATGTTTTACATGCTGGGTTTTGCGCCGTGCGCGCCGGCTTCACCGACGCCGATGCTGGGGGCGCCGATCAGTTGGCGCGGGTCGGTTCTTGAGTGGTCAGAGACCTGGCCGCTCTACCTGCTGTACATGTTCCTGATCAGCGGGCTGCTCGCGGCAAGCGCGGTGGACTTTGAGCAGTACATCATCCCGATCCAGATTCCGTGGCTGACTGCGGCGGTGGGGATCATCACGCACGCGATCATCAGCCGGCCCACCGTGGCGGGATCGTTGAACGTGAACCCGTCCGTTGCAGCGCTGGCGGCTGGAGGCGGCGTTGGGTTGATTGCGAGCATCCTTTTGTGGAACTACGGCCACATCCCCACCAGCTTTCCGCAGGGGGATCCGCTGCTGGATGTGGACGATCGTGCAGCGGCGCAGAAAGAGATTGATGAAGCTCGGGCCAAGGGGGAAGAGGTGATGGATCTGCCGCCGGAGTACACAAGCGGGCAGATTCGCGCGGAGATGCGCAAGGAGATGATGTTCCTGATGCCGCCGATGCTCCTCGCGGCGGCGTGGTGGCTGGCGGTGATGAGCGTTCCTTCGCTCTCGCGCTGGTGGAATGGTGTGTCCAGTTACGACTGGGTGAGCGGGATGCTGGGCGCGGTCTTCGGCGCGCTGGTGGGGGCGTTCATCGTCTGGCTCACGCGGATCCTCGGCACCATCGGCTTTGGGCGCGTCGCGATGGGACTCGGTGACGTGCACCTGATGTTTGGCGTGGGCGCGGTGATCGGCGCAGGCGCTTCGGCTGTCGCGTTTTTTATCGCGCCGTTCTTCGGCATCCTGCTGGCGATCTACCTCATCATCACCGGCACGCGCCGGGAGATTCCGTACGGGCCGTATCTGAGTATGGGCACCGCTGCCGTGCTGGTACTATCTTGTCCGATCCTCAACTACCTCACCCCGGGCTTGATCGGGCTCCGTCAACTCTTCGGCTCGTGGGCAGGTTTCTAAACGGTGCACCTGATGGACAACCTTTGGCTCAAAATCAAGTTCTGGACGAAGCTGACCATCACCGTGCTGGTCGTCGTGTACATCGCGTTCTTCATTGGGAAGAACAGCGATCGCTCGACGGAATTCTGGTACTGGTACAATCGCGACTACCGGATTTCGATCCTGGTGCTCGCGGCCAGTTCTTTTATCGCGGGCGCGTTCTCCGCGATCCTCGTTCGCACGACGCTCAAGACGCTTAGCCAGTTTCGCTCCATTCGCGGGCGCCATCGAACAGAGCGGCTGGAGCGCGAGATTTCGGATATGAAAGCCAAAGCGGCGATGCTCCAGACCAAGAGCCCGACGACGCAGCCCATTCCTCCTTCCGATCGCGCATAATCACCACGCGATGGAGCAGATTTCTTCTTCAACAAAGGGCGAGAACTGTGTCGCTCTCGCCGACGCGACTCACGACGGATCGCACGGGGAATCCCTGTCGCGCTCTCTCGTCCCGATCCTCCTCGCTACGCTGATCTTCTCCTCGCTCTCGCTGTGGGGCGCGATGACCAGCAAAGGGTTCCTTGAAGCCGATAGCTGCACGCATTATCTGTACGCGCGTTTCGCCGTTGGCGAGCTGCACTACCTGGTCAACGTCTGGGGCCGGCCGCTGGTGACGGGCATTTATGCAATCCCCGCGGCGCTGGCGGGGCGGATGGGGGTTCGGGTGACGAGCCTGTTCCTCGCGCTGCTCATCGCGTTCGTCGCGTTCCGCGTGGCAAAACTGCTCAAGCTTCGCCATCCGGCGCTGGCGTTCATCTTCGTGCTGGCGCAGCCGCTGGTGTTCCTGCATTCTTTCAGCGAGCTGACGGAGCTTCCGTTCGCGGCGTGTCTGTCGCTGGCATTATGGTCATACTGCCGGCGTCAGTACCTGACGATGACGATCCTGGCGGCGCTGCTGCCGCTCGCCCGGCCGGAGGGGTTTCTGTTTCTCATCCTGGCGGGTCTGGCGCTGCTGGCGCATCGGCGCTGGTGGTGGATCGCCCTTATCCCCCTGCCGCTGCTGATTTGGGATTACGCGGGGTGGCGCTTGTATGGCCGGCCGGAGTACAGCGATCCGCTCAACAACCACCTGCCCCACGCGCTGAGGTGGCTGCTCTGGCTGAAGCACGAGTGGCCGTACGCGCAGGAGAGCGCCTACGCCAGGGGGAGCATTTTTCATTTCGTCGGGGTGCTGCCAGCGATCGTGGGGCCGTTGATTTTTCCGGCATTGGTTGTCGGCATCCAGCGCTGCTGCCGGATGACGAACTTCAGATCTCAGATTGCAAATCCCAGATTTCTGATCGCAGTGATTCCTCTGAGCATTCTCTCGGCACACAGCCTTCTCTACGCGCTGGGCAAGATGGCGTCCAACGGCGAGCCGCGTTACATGCTCGTCGTCGCCCTCTTCTGGGCGCTGCTCGCGGCCATCGGCGCGGAGTGGATCTTTGGGCGGCTGAACCTCCGCCACCCATACCTTCTGGCGGGCGTTCTGTCGCTTCTCCCCGTGACGGTTCACTTCATCTACCCCGTGCTTCCGCTAAAGCTTTCGGAAGACTGGTATCGTGTAGCCGATGTCGCGAAGTGGTACGAAACCAGCGGGATTGGCAGGTCCCACCCGCGCCTGCTCACCAGCCATCCCGCGTTCTATTATTTCCTCGATGTCAGCCCCACCAACAAAGGCCGTGTGCTCGAGTGGCGAAAGGAAACGGTCGCCAAAGCCCCACCCGGCACTCTGCTGATCTGGGACTACACCTACGGCTCATTCAACTCCGACCGCAACCGCATTGTCACGGTGGAAGAAATCCTCGCCGCCGGCTGGATCGAAGACGCGGACGCTGAGACGGAGCTCGAAACGCCGGATGATTTCCGCATCTTTAAGAGTCCGCGCTCGATGAGCCCTGCTGTTGGACAATCCGATTTAAACAGCCATGCACAGAGTCACACAGAAGCGAAGCAATGTGAGCAAATAAAAAGGGTGAAGGAAGCCGAAGGGCTCGACTTCCTCCACTCTCGGTTCTCAATCCAAGGTTGAACAACTCGCTGACCTATCGGCTGCCGCCACTGGTTCCACCGGTGCTGCCGGCGCCACCGGACCCGCCGGAAGTGCCGCTCGCCCCGCCGCTGGTTCCACCGCCGCTGCTCCCACCGCTGCTACCGCCGCCGGAATCGCAGCCAACGAGCAGTGAGGTCGTGAAGATGGCCAGAAGAAAAGCTGTGATGAACTTACGCATAATGCTCCTGAGTGAGGTTTAACTGAAGGGCGCTCCAGCGTAGGAGCGCCCTTGCCGTTCGATGATGATCACTGGCCGCTGCCGCTCGAGCCACCGGAGGTACCAGAGCCTGAGGTGCCTGACCCCGACGAGCCGCTGCCGCTCGTACCGGAGCCGCTGGTTCCACTGCCGCTGGTTCCACTGCCGCTCGTACCCGAACCGCTGGTCCCGGAGGAGCCGCTGGTCCCGGAGCTGCCGGCGGAGGATGACCCGCCGGTGGAGGTTCCGCTGGAGCCGGAGCTGCCGCTCGTGCCGGACGAGCCGGTTGCGCCTGAGGTTCCGCTGCCGCTTGTTCCGCCGCTGGTGGAACCGCCGCTGGTGCCGCTGGTGTCGGAGCTGGTGGCCCCGCTGGTGCCGCCGCTCGTTCCCGACGTGCCGCTGCCGCTGGTCCCGCTGGTCCCGCTCGTGCCGGTGCCGCTCGTGCCCGAGGTTCCCGATCCGGACGAACCTGCGGTTTGTGCTGCGTCACCGCTGGAGCTTCCGGTCGAGCCGGTGCCTGAGGCGCTGGTCCCGGTCGATCCGGTTCCGGTGGATCCGGTTCCGCTTGAAGCGGTGCCCGATCCGCTGGTCCCGCTGGCGCCGCTGGTCCCGCTGGTGCCCGAGCCGGAGGTTCCGCCGCTCGTCCCCGCGCCGGACAATCCGCCGGACGTGGATGAGCCGCTCGTCCCGCTGCCCGAGGCGCCACTGCTGCCGGACGTACCGGACGAGCCGCTGATGCCGGATGAGCCGCCGGACGTTCCACTGGTGCCGCTCGTGCCCGAGCCGCTGGTCGATCCGCCGCTGGTCCCGCCGGTGCCCGAGCTGCTCGCGCCGCTGGTTCCGGCTCCGCTGGTGTCGGTTGAGCCGCTGGTTGAGCCGCTTGTTCCCGAGCCACTGGTTCCGCTGGTCGAGCCCGATGCGCCGCTCGCGCCGGCCCCGCTGGTTCCGGACGATGTACCAGTCGAGCTACCGCTGCCGCCGGTGGCGCTGGATCCCGAGCTTCCGCCCGTGCTGCTCGATCCGCCCGTGCCGGTCGCGCTGGAGCCGGACGTTCCACCGGTGGTGGACTGATCGCTGGTGCTGGTTCCGGATGAGCCGCCCGCACCCGATGACGATCCGCCGCTGCTAGACTGCGCCAGCACTTGCGTCGCCACGCCAAGGTTGAAGTTGGTTACGCCCGCCAATGCGATGCCGCCCGCGGCGACCAGAGCCGCCGTCACAAAACGTTTCCGCTGGGTCATGAGACCTCCGAGAGCAAAAGAGAAATGGAATGCGAAAGGCGGCCCACCGCCTCCCGAGCATGTGCGTCGCGAGGCCCGCAAGGGTCATTCCCGGAGACGTCTCAGGAATTTCACCCGCATCCGCCCCTCAGGTTTCCCCGAAGTCCAAAGCTCACCACCGAACGTTGCGCCGGAAAAACAGCGGGTCGCGCAGGCGCGGCAGGAAGTGCGATGACCGCCGCGACGGCGCCGCCGCAAGAGCGGGCGCTCGACACACCGCCGCACCACCGCGACGCATCGCCACCGCACGCCTCTTGAAAATGACAACCCTGTGCCCGCAGCGTACCACGGGCATCTTGCCCATGCCTTGTGCTCACGAACGCCAAGACTCCCGTGTCGACACTCAGCGATCCCATCACCGGCAGGATGCTCGAGATACGGCAAGCGCCGCCGTCTGTGAAGCTTAAGCATGCGCCCGGTGCTACAGCGCCTCCTACGCCCTCCCCTGCAACTGCGCAATCCGCTTTAGCAGCGAATCTTTATTTAGCGCCATCTCGATCCCCGCCGGCAAGCTGGGCTTGCCTTTCCCCGCGTCGCTCTGGGTCCGCGTGGAATCGAAATCCAGACACTCCCGCACGTTCGCCGCCTCCACGAATCGCGACGGCTTATACAGGTTCTGAATCCCCGGCCCGTTCCCGTAATGATGCATCGTCAGGATGAGCTGGCGCTTTGCCCGCGTCACCGCGACGTAGAACAGCCGATGCTCCTCCTCCAGGTCCTCCTGATCCTCCAGCGCCCGGCTCGATGGCAGCACGCCATCCTTCGCCCCCATCAGGAAAACCACCTCCCACTCCAGCCCCTTGGCCGAGTGGATTGTGGAGAGCACCACCGGCTTCTCATCCTCCTTGTCGGCGGCATCGGTGGAGGCGGCCCCCTTCTCCGGCGGCTCGATGGTCAGGTCCGCCAGCAGATCGTCGAGACTGCTGTAGCGCTGCGCGATTTGCCGGAGTGACTCCAGATCCTCGATGCGTGCCCCCCAATCATCGTATTTTTCCTTCAAGAGCGGCTTGTAATAGTCCAGCACCCATTCATAGCGATCGCCGACAGTCGCCGTGCTCTCTCCGATCCGCCACAACAGTTCGCCCAGTTTGCTCACACCCTCCCCGGCGCGAGAATTCTTCGGCGACGCCTCCACCAGCGCCGCGCACGCCTTGGCGAGCGAATCCAGCTCCACCAGCCGATCCGTCAATCGTTCTGCCGTCGCCGGGCCCACGCCCGGCAGCAGTTGCAGCGCCCGATTCCACGCCAGCGTGTCCTTCGGGTTGACCGCCAGCTTCAGGTGCGCGCACACATCCTTCACGTGCGCCGTCTCGTTGAAGCGCAAGCCGCCATACACCGCGTACGGAATGTTCCGCGCGTTCAGCGCCACCTGGAGCGCCAGCGACAAGTAGCTCGACCGGTACACCACCCCCTGGTGATTTAACACCGTCCCCTCGTCGCGGAGCAGCTTAATTTGATCCGCGACCCAATCCGCCTCGTCCTGATCATTTTTGAAGATCACGAAGGCGGGCCTCTCCCCCTGTTCTCCCTTCGCCGCCACCAGGGACTTGCTGTACTTGCTCGACATGTTTTCCAGCGACGCGTTGGCCACATCCAGGATCCGCTGCGTGCTGCGATAGTTCTGCTCCAGCGTGATCACCCGGCATTTCTCAAAGCGCTGGGGAAACTTGAGAATGTTCTCCCGGTACGCGCCGCGGAAGCGGTAGATGCTCTGGGCGTCATCCCCCACCACCATCACGTTCTGATGTTTCTCCGCCAGCAGCGCGGTGATGTCCCCCTGGATCGCGTTGGTGTCCTGGAACTCATCCACCATCACGTACCTGAACCGCTCGGCCAGCTGGTTCCGCACCGGCTCCTGCTCCAGCAGGATGAGCAGGTAAACGAGCAGGTCGTCGTAATCGAGCGAATTTGAGTTGAGCTTGAACTCAGTGAACTGTCTCTGAATCGCCTCGATCGCGGCCGCGTGTTGGACGAAGTGCGGATACTCTTTCGCCAGCACCTCGGCGATGCTCATCCGGCGGTTGACCGACATGCTCAGGATGTGCTGAAGCGTGTCCTTGCGCGGGAAGCGCTTCTTGCCTTGATAGACACCCATGCGTGACGCCACCCGCCCCACCGCTTCTTCGGCATCGCCTTGATCGAGAATGGTAAACGACTCGGCCAACCCGAGCACGCCGGCGTAGGTGCGAATGACGCCGTTGGCGAAGGAGTGGAACGTGCCGCCATCCACCTTGCTCGCGCGCGGATCGTGGCGCGAGGCGCGGTTGATCATCTCCCGCGCCGCCCGGCGGGTAAACGTCAGCAGCAGAATGGAACCGGGCGACACCCCCTTCTGAATCAGATTTAAGACACGATACTCGATGACCCGAGTCTTGCCCGACCCCGCCCCCGCGATCACCAGGACCGGCCCCTGGGTGGTCTCCACCGCCAGCGCCTGCGCTGGATTAAGCTGAGCCGCAATGTCCATCGCTCCTCCTCCATGAGCCGTGTCTGAGTCGAGCGAGTATAGCGGTCACGCCGCTTTTGGACAGGGATCTGTTAGGTTGAGGAAGCCCCGTGTCGGATTCCCACTTTTGGCTCCCGCTATCTGCGTCCACGCGACCAGGAGCAATCAAGTCCATGCGGATTACGCCGAGCCGTTGCAGAACGTTCAGGTTATTGTGTCAGTGGCGTCCGGCCACTTACTTTAGATTCTTCTCTAGTATAGTAACATCATTATCTATAGAGACGGGTACTCGCCGTAGTTCAATGGCAAGACATGACGCTATAACTTCGCCAAAGCACCCGGATTCACCCCCGTATAATTTAATTTTGCAAATTTAGTTGCACGTTTTGATGCCGAGGTTTAATCTGCGAGGCACACTTTCTCATGCAGGGGTTGTAAATTGGTGGCAGACTGGATCATCAACCGCGTGTTGTATGTTGTCTGGGTAGCTGCCGCCGCCTTTTTTTTCTGCACCACAATTCCGGCCCGCGCTGAACCAGAACAACAAGCGGTTGAAGTCTCGCCAGAGCAATCGGGGCCCAAAATCGTTCCATCTCCCAGCGCCCCACCGGCACTTGAGGATGAGCGAGTTAAGCTGGAAGCGAGTGGCGACGCTGCACCCGCAATCAAGGTATTAACAGGCATGGAGGGCTCTGCCGCGGCACCGGTACAGAAGGTATCTGCGACACACTTCATGATCGATGTTGGGGGCGACGAATCTAAAAACTATTTCGCGTGCCGAATAGAAGGTGCCGCCGGCCGGATCGTCCGGATCGATGTGAGGCGCCCCCGCGGCGGGACTCGACTCTGGGCATCACTCAACCCTGTGTATGCCGAGCATGTAGACATCAATGATCCGGAATCTTTCCTATCGCCTCCACAGCGACAGGTCAGCACGAAAGACATTAGCCACAACAAATCCAGACTGCCGGATACACGCAGCGAGCGATGGCATTTTGCCAAAGACGCATGGTGGGATGGGCACACGTTTAGCGTCGTGCAGCGTTTCCACGACAACCAGGTTGTGCTCGCGATGCGTTATCCGCTAACGCCTACGTTATCGGATCGTATACTGCAAAACCTGGGGCGACTGCCAGACTGCAAAGTGATTCCAATAGGCCAGAGCAAACAGGGCCGTCCACTGTCCGCATTAAAAGTTGGCGCAGGGACGGAGGAGCAGGAGAAGACTAAGCCCTGCATATTGGTTTACGCCCGAGAGCATGGCAACGAACAGGACGCGGGGTGGGCCGCGTTAGGCGCAGCGGAATTCATAACAGCTCCCGACGCTCCCGCCGCCGAACTAAGACGCAAGTATACCTTCCTCATCATTCCGCTCCTGAATCCGGACGATGCGTTTGCGGGTGTCTATTCCAACCGGCATTTTGGCTTTCGAGACAAAGACAAGACCGACGACGCAGTCGCGTACTCGGCATGGTTTCTCAAGTGGATCGGGGATGGCAAACGACTGGATATAGCAATCGACCTGCACAACATGGAATCCGGCGAGGGAGCGAACTTGGTGTGCGGGTTCACAGAGAACAGCGCCGGGCGCGAGTCGGCGTGTCGCCAACTCCATGAGCTGATCGGGCAGAATTGCCGCCAGTCGCCTGTCGAAGTCGAGAGCGATCCGCGCCGCAATGGCTGGATGTCCAATCGCTTGGGAGGGTGGTTGAGCTATCGCTTTGGCGCCCTTTTCATGCTCTACGAATGCAATTGCCAGGCAGGCAACGCCCACCTTTCCCTTGGCGAATTGAAGTGGATGGGCGGCTCGATGCTGAAGGGAACCACCGACTACCTTTCCTCTCCCGCCGGGGCGAAATTCCTCTCTGAAGTAGACGCACTGCGTGAAAACCGTCAGATGCGCATCCGACTGGCCGGCGGTTTAGGTGACGGAGACGCCATCCTTCAAACTGAACGGCTCAAGTGGAGCCTTCCGGACGCGCTGAAGTTTTTAAGAGAAGGAAAGGGCGCACATTAGTTCGGTGAAACAGGCACACTTAGCAGCCGTGCAGCCATGTCGATTCACCTAATCAAGCGTCGAATAGAAATGTGCGGATCCGCACGTAATCAACTGCATAGGGAGCGCCTATGACAACGTCGTTCGCTCGAAAGGCATTTTACGGTGTTGTGGTGGTCATTGGGGTCTGCATCCTCACGCGATCAACTCCTTTGCGATTTCTATCCAGCGCCTACGCGGGAGGCCCCGGCGACCCCGAGTGCCACGGGATCCCTTACGATCCCATCACCCAAGGCTGCTGTGATGACGGTCCTTTCGACCTCGATTCCGAGGGATGTTGCGGCGGGCACACCTACGACTTGAGCTTCCACAAATGTTGTAACGTGCAGATTGTCCCCCAGGAGTATTGCTGTCGTTGAAGCGTACTCAAAGGGATCTTCAAATCGGCGGGCTTGAAAGGAAGGAGCGTGCGGGAATGTTTCGGATATTGCGATTCACTCTGTTGGCTTCAATGTGCGTGTCCAGCCTGGGCGTGGTAGCGCTCGGAACGGAAACTTTGTATTGCGTGTTTTGCGAGTGCAAAGAGCAGGAATGCACGAAGCCGCATTGCACGTGTGGTTTCAACAAAGACCACGATGGCTGCGTCGGCTCTAACTTCTCCTGGGAGAGGGGCCAGGATGAGGGTACGACCAAAATTGGCGGACCCGGTGAGAAATACGACGGGTTCATTGACGGAGACTGTGGCATTCACGAAGCCTATCCCTCGCCGTGTGTCTGGGACTCCAACAAAAGCATCTGCAAAGGCTGCGACTACAAGCCTGATCCAAACGCCTGGACAACGACCAACGGCAAGTATGGAAAGATTACAAATTGCCCCGCTTGCACTCGCCCCAGCTAACCCGAGGCCATTATGACGATTCAATCCTCATGGCTTAAAGCCTCGCTCTTTCTCGCGTCGATCGCTTTCACACTCGCGTCGCCTGGTGTATTTGCGGCGAGCCCCGCAACTCAACCGGCTCCCGCGGGGGACGCGGCTAAACCAGGGGCGCCTCCACTCAACGAGTCCGACAAGCTGATTCAAACTGTGTTGCAAAGCTGGTCCACAGATCGACTAGCCATAGGCTCGGCTCAATTCGAGGGACGCTACCAGGTCACTCAATACGCCAGCAGCGAACTTGCGGGGCAGAATCCAAAGAAACCCGTATCCCCTTCCGGGGGCAAGCGCCTGAAGTTTGCCAAGCTCGCCGCTCCTATCAAAGCCAACGGCACCTGGTTCGTTGCTGAGAAAAAGCAGCAGTCCTTTCTCCGGCTTCTTCCCGCACAGGTTGATCCGGCGCTGCAAAATAACTGGTTCGGCGTGGCCAGCATGTACGGCCGCTCAGGTAATAATGTCTCCCTCTATCGCGCCGACGACAACGTCTGGCGAAAGGATGTCGCCGGCGGTTCTTCAAATGTAGCTAACGAGCCTGTAGGCATATTCCTTCTTAGAGATCTCCCGCCGTTACTCGACCAGCGCGCGTTGCAGCGTGCACTGGGCTTAGGCGATCAGGAATACGGTGAATCCGTTACCCGTTATGGCATCAAGCGCGAAACGGCCGTCGTTGCCGCCGCGCCCGGGCAGCAGCCGATGGTTCGCGTCAGCGAATCGTTGACTGTCGCTCATCTCGAAAGTGGTTACGGCGTCCTTTCTGCGAGAAGAATCATCGATTACGCCAGCGTTGAGCCTTATCTCCCCGCGCGGATCACCATAGAAAAGTTCGCGGCGCCGTGGCTCCAAGTCGAGCTGAGCGAGTGGGCCCCGGTCAAAGTAGACGGCGCTAACAAATGGCTCCCGTGCAAGCTTCTCGCGACGCGAAACTTCCCCGAAACTTTAAAGCCAGCCTCGCCCACGCTTGTTTATGACGAAGTCGCACTCGAGGTAAACCCGGCAACCTTGGTCGGCGGCGACGCCGTAACCGTTCCCGAAATGGCCAATGAGGTTCCGAAAAACGCTCGAGTCCGCGAATCGGTCGCGATGAAGAAACTTGGCCGTGCAGACAGCGATTCACCCGACGCAACCGCATCATCTTCCCTGACTGCTCTCGAGGCGGCCGGTGGGCTCACATTCCTCGCGATCTGGTGTGCCGTCGCTTTCCGTTCCATTTCCCGCCGCCGCGGCGCGTCCCATTCGTAGGATTAAACGATGAGCTCCGCTTACCATGGCTCTGCTGGTGCACCGGAAAATGTCCCCTCATCTCAATTCCGTCAGCGGGCGCTGATTTTCATTTGCAGATGGGGCGTCAGGATTGTCGGCGCATGCCTGATCTTCGCGGGCCTCATCAAATGCGTGACGCCCGCGGAGTTCCTCAACGTGATGCGTTTTGACGGCTTCTCGCCGTTCTACGCGAGGCTCGCGTTATGGGTCGTCGCCCTCGGTGAAATCCTGCTCGGACACTGGCTCATCTTCGATCGCCGCTTCAACGGCTCGATGATCCTCGCCGTCACTGTCCTGCTCGTCTACTCCGCGCAATTGGGCTATCTGCTTTTGTACCCCGACAGCCCCGCCTGCGGATGCCTCGGCCTCGCGACGCTCATGCACGAGCAGTGGAACACTCATCTGGTGGGACTTTTTCGTAACGCGGTGTTCATCTTCTTCTGCATATACAGTTTCCTCACGCGCCCGCGCGACGCCGAGCAAAGCGCTTGGCGCCGCCTGCCCACGTCCAGCGCTCTCTTGTCCGCCTCAGCGCCTCAATGACCGTGAGCCTGCCTCTGAGGGAGGTGTGATCATGCGACGTGCCGCATTCACTCTGGTGGAACTGCTGACGGTGATCGGTCTGATAGGCTTGCTGATCGGGCTTCTCCTCCCGTCACTGCACTCTGCTCGCGTTCAGGCCAAATCCACACAGTGCCAGTCCAATCTGCGGCAGATCGGGCTCGCTCTGCATATTTACGCCGGCAATAACCATGGCTGGCTGTTTCCCGTCGGAATTCACAGGAGGACCGGCCGGCCCTACAGCAGTTTCGGAATCAACGTCCCCCCGCATGACCGCTGGCCCATGCGCGTCATGAAGGTTGGGCATGCGCCAGCCACACCGCCTTACGATCCCTACGATTACGTGCAGTATCCGTACGATCCCAGGCGGTTTCCCGCCGCCCCCTTCACACCCGACGTGCTGACCTGCCCCCAGGACCAGGACCCCGCCGAATCCCACACTTACGTTCTCAATGGCCATATCGCTGAGCGATCCATCAAGGCCAGCAGCGTGCATTTCGGCCTGCTCACCGCGTGCGACGTCGTCCTCGCCGGCGAGAAACGTTCCGATGAGCGCGACTATTACCTGCAAAACCGGGACTTTCATCGCATTGCTGAAATTTACATGCACGGCCTGCCCAGGGGCTCCAACTACTTGTTCTTCGACGGCCACGTTCAAGCCGCAAAACCACAGCAGGTGATCATGGGCATCGACCCCTGGGACGTGGTGACCGCCGGCGCGCCGATCGCCGCGCGCTGAGCGACCAGCAATGAGATAACTTCGCTCGAGATCTCGCAGGCGGCGCCCTATCGGCTGACCACTCGCTCCAACCGTGATACCTTTCCCCCATGTGGTTCTCCCGCCCGCTGCGCCGGGCGTGCATTCTCGCCGGCTTGCTGCTGAGCCTCGCCTTCGCCGCCGGGTGCTCGCTTGACGGCCATCGTCCAGACTCCGCCAGCCTGTCCCCCGCCGACAGGGTCCCGCCCCTCCGCATCCCCCGCCTCTCCAACATCACCATCGACGGTGACGGCTCCGACTGGGCGAGCCGCGGCTACCTCGCTCGCGTGCTCAGTGACACCGCCGGCGTCGTCAATCCCTCCTACACCGGCAGCGCCACGCTGCGCCTCGCGTGGAAATCGCGCGACGCACAAGGCGCCTCCGGCCTGCTCGTCCTCCTCGACATTTCCGACAACGATCTCCGCGAATCACCGTCTGACAGCCCCCACGAGGGCGACTGCGTCGAATTCTATGTCTATGCCAGCCGCGAAGGCTTGCTCCATTACCACGCCACCGTCGCCGCAACCGGTGAGACGCGCACGACGCCGCGCGAGCTGCGCCTCTATCCCACCACCCGCCGCGCCAAACCGGCTATCTTCGCGAAGACCACCCGCACCGACGCCGGCTACACGCTCGAGGCGCTGCTCCCGTTCGATAGCCTGAACATTAAAGCCGCCGAGGGCACAACCGTCGCGCTCCAGATCATCGTCAGCGACATTGACGCCAACCAGCAGCTCCATCAGCTGCGTCTCTTACCAGCGGATTGGAGCGACTACGCCCGCCACCTTCGCGCCGTCCGCCTCTCCGGCGACGCCAGCCCCACCGCCACGCTCACCGCTTCGGCGGATATCGAAAACCTTGACGACGTGCGCGTGCGCATCGACGCCACCTCCGACCATGCCGGCAAATCCGTCCAGATCCGCGGCGGAGGCAAAACCCTCGCCCGCACGCACCTCTCGCTGCCGCCCGTGGATGACCCGACCCACGCCGCCGCGATCGTTCGCCTCAAGGCGCCGGAGGCGAAAGATCTCGAGGTGTGCGTCGCCGGCTCTGGTTCTCCGCCAATCCCACTTTCGCTCCCGCGCGATCCCGCCCCCACCGATCGCTCGCGCTACCCGTACCTCATCCAACTTCCCGCCGGGTACGCGCATCATCGGAAGCAGAAATATCCCGCCATCCTCTTCCTCCACGGCTCCGGCGAGCGCGGAAGCGACATCAACGTAGTGCGCCGCTCGCCCCTGGTCGCGCGCCTCGCGATACGCCCCGACCTCCCTTTCATCGTCATTGCCCCCCAGTGCTGGGAAGGCCGAGAGTGGTCCAGCGACAAGGTGATCGACGTCCTCGACGATGCGATCAAAAAGTATCGCATCAATACCGACCACGTCGCCCTCACCGGCTACTCCATGGGCGGCTACAGCGTCTGGAATGTCGCCATCGATTTCCCGGACCGCTTCAGCGCTATCGCCCCCATCTGCGGCGGATGGGATCCGCAGGAAGCCTGGCGCGTCGCCCACATCCCCGCCTGGATTTTCCACGGCGCCCGCGACACCGTCGTCCCGCTCAAGGAAAGCTGGAAGATGGCCGACGCCCTCCGCAAGCTTGACGCCGACGTTCAGTTCACCGTCTACCCCGAAGAGGATCACGAAGGCGCCTGGAACGCCGCCTACGACGACGACAAACTCTTCCAATGGTTCCTCCAATCCCGCCGCCCACTCACCCGCCCCTACGCCACAACCACCCCGGCCACCACGAGAGCAACAACCACCACAACCTCATCATCCACCGCCACACGCCCCTGACCACAGCGTGGCATGGGCGTCCCGCCCATGCATCTGCTTTTCTATCTCCTCTTCTCTTTCCTCCGTGTCTCTGTGTTCCATTCTCTTTCCCCAACCCCCAGCCTAAACTCGAAGCATGGGCTTCTACGACCGTGACTACATGCGCGCCCCCCGCCGCAGTTCCTTCGGCCAAAACTTTGGCCCCCAATCCATCACCACCTGGCTGATCATCATCAACGTGGCCGTCTTTATCCTCGACCGCCTCTTCGCGCGGCGCATGGAAGACATGCAAGGCGCCTACTTCAGCTATCCGATCAAGAACATCGGTTACTTCTCTGTCGCCACCGCCGTGCAGCACTTCCAGGTCTGGCGCTTCATCACTTTCCAATTCCTCCACGCCAACCTCGATCACCTCGTCTTCAACATGCTCTCGCTCTTTTTCTTCGGCCCGATCGTCGAGAGCTACCTCGGCTCGCGCCGATTCATCCCCTTCTATCTCCTCAGCGGCATCGGCGGCGCGCTGATGTACATGCTGCTGCTCCTGCTGCGTTTCCAGATCGGCGACCCCTACGTCCCCCTCGTCGGCGCATCGGCGGGAATCTTCGGCATCCTCATCGCCGCCGCCCTCATCGCCCCCAACGCCACCGTCCTGTTCATGATGGTCTTCCCCATGCCCCTGCGCACGATGGCGTGGCTGTTCATCGCCTACGCCGTGCTCCAAATCGTCGCGCGTGGTAACAACGCCGGTGGCGAAGCCGCCCACCTCGGTGGCGCAGCCCTAGGCTACCTCCTCATGCAAAACCCCCGCATCCTCGATTTCCTCAACCTCCCCAGCCGCCGCCGCATGCGCTACAAATCCTAACCGCCGCCCTGCAGCCAGCAGTTATTGCTCCTCATCCTCTGCCGCCGCAGTTTTCTTCCCGCTCGCCCCCGAGGCCTTCATCTTCTCCTTGTACTTCGCCCGCTCCGCCGCACTCACGCTGGGATCAAAGTCGAGCGTCAGGTATTTCTGCCCTTCGTCCGACACATCTTCCCAGTCGTACAAATCCTTCTTCTTCTCATACCACGCGAAGATCTGCCTCCGCTTCTCCGCCCCGCCCGTCTCCTTCGCCTTGGGCAAGCGGATGACCACTTCCTCCGCCACGCCCCCTTCCTTTACCGCGACAACTTCCTTCGCCCCGCACGCATAGATCTCCGCCACCATCTTCGCGCAGTCCGTGTGCGGCTCCTTGCCGAAGATTCGGTTGGACGAATCATTCAGCCACCCCTTCGCCTCCGCGCACCACTTCGTGTTCGCCAGCGTCTCTTCAATCTCCGCATCCGTGTCGGCCACCGAGTTCGCGTTGGAGGCTCCGCCGCTCGAAGCATTCGCCAGCGTCTTAGCCAGACCCCCGCCCCTGCCGCTCATGAACAGCGCCAGCAGCGCTAGGATGATGAACCCGCCGATGAAGAACTTCACCCCGCGAATGATCAGCACCAGCACGATCACCTCGCCGCCATCAAGGTCAAACAGGTAGCTGAACAGCGCGTAGTAGAGCAGAATGGCAACGATCCACCCGACGATCCACCCATAGCCTGCCGGCGTCAGGTATTCGATTGTCGACGCCACCGCTTCCGGCGCCAGTGAGATCCCCGCCAGCTTCAGGACTGCCGACCCCGGCGAACCAAACGACGCATCCAGCACCTTCGCCGCGATCAAGCAAGCGACCAGCATCAGCACCAGGTCGACGATGGTCGTGACCATCACCGTCCCCATCGCCGCCCCAAACGCCACCGGGTTGCTCGTGAAGTGCATCGTCTGCACCATCGCGACGATGAGCCCGAAGACGATCAGCCCCGACGGGATGTAGTACTCAACGAGATTGTTATCCCCGACTTCGTCCTTACCCGCCGTCTTCGCGACGGCATTTCCTCCGCCGTAAGCGAGGATCGTCGAAGCCACCGCCGCCCCACCCCCACCCGCCATTGCCATCGCCGGCTCCGCAACCGCCGCCGACGCGCGCCGCCCCGTCTTCACATTGAACCCGCAGTTCGTGCAGATCTGCGCCCCCGGCTCCATCGTGGATTGGCAGCTCGGGCACCGAATCTCCACCGTCGCGTTGTTCTTCTGCGCGCTCGCATCCTCCGCCAGCGCATACAGATCGTCCAGCTCATCCTCCCCTGGCTGCTCGGTCGGGACAGCCATTACGTGCCCGCACTTGCACTTGGCACGCTTGCCCGCAAGCTCGCGTTTCCACTTGTACGTCTTACCGCATCCACCACACGAAAACTTGCCGTCCACAGCGCCGTCCATCGCCGGACCTCCCAAAACTGCTGAAATGATCAAAAGACTCAAAGACTTGAGGAGAACATCTTAATATTGCGGGCGCGAAAATCCATTGGAACAGCGGAGATCTGAGAATCGACAGTAGCGCTTCCGCCCCCGCGGCAAACCCGCCGCCTCCGAACCAGTCATCGCGGCAACCAGACCGCCCCCATATCCATGCAAATCAGCCGATCCACACTCTTCCCCGCGACCGTCTTGAGCCGCTCCAGCGGCTCCGCGATCGGCTCATACGATAGCTTAAATGTCGAATGATGCATCCCCAGGACCCGCTCCGCCCGCGCATGGTTGGCCATCTGCCAAGCCTGCTCCGGCGTCGCATGCGCCGCGACGTACGGGTTGTACGCCCCGATCCCCAGGATCGCCAGATCCGTCCGCGGCAGATCCTTGAATACCTCGTGATACGCCGTGTCGCCGCCATAAAGCACCTTGTGCTTCTCGCTCTCAATCAAATATGCGTTGTACCCTCGGTGCATGTCAAAGAAGGTCCGCGCCCCCCAGTGATCCGCCTCCAGCGCTGTGACCGTCAACGGCGGCCGATCCAGCGGCTCCACCATCGCGCGCACATTCATCTTCTCCCCCCACCGCAGCTCCGCCACGTTCCGAAACCCCAGATCCCGAACCAGATCGCCCGTTTCTGGCGCGGTAACCACCGGCGTGTTCTTCGACAGTCGAGTCAGCGTCGGGCGGTCGAGATGATCGAAGTGCGCATGCGAAATCAGGATCAAATCCAGCTTTGGCAAATCCGCAACTTTCAGCGCCGGCCCCACCAATCGCTTCGGCCCACCCGTCAGCAGCCCCAACCCCAAACCCACCCGATTCGACAAAACAGGATCCGTCAGGATTGTAAACCCGCCAACGCGCAGGAGAACCGTCGCATGCCCCACCCAGCAAGCCGCCAGTTCCTGCTTCTCCCAGTTTGCCAGATCCGGCTGAACCGCACACGCAACTGGCGTATGCAGATGATCCAGAAACCGCAGCCGCCCCCGCCCCCGCCCCAGAAAATCCGCCGTCTTCAGCGCGAACGGCTTGCGCTTCGCCCAATCTGCAAAATGACGCCAGCTCGACAAGCCATAGCCTCCGTTACCAATCATACGATAACGGGCTCGCCAAGTGCGCAATCGACCACAAGCGCAACGAAGAAGGGCAACACCGTGTTGCCCTTCCAAACGTTCTAGCAGTCAGACTGACTGTTGTTTGATCAAGATGTCATAGTCGTTGGCGTCGAGTGCGAGCTTGCCTGAAGGATCGGATCGCGCTGGATCTGCGCCGCCTCCTCCAGAGGCAGTTCGTGCTTCAACTCGGGCACCGGCCGCTTCGCTGCCATCGCCTTGCTCACCACCAAAACGCTGTTCATCCCAAAGCTCGTTGGCTCGATTCCGTACGCCGCGAAGTCAGTAAACCATTGCCCATCCGCCACATATCTAAACTTGTACTCCCCCGCCGGAAGAGTGGCTTTCACTGTCCACCACCCTTCCCCGTCGCTGCTCATTTGCAGGGCAGTTGGGCTCCAACGGTTGAAGGTGCCTGCAACACTCACCTTCTGCGCTTCAGGCCGGTAAAAACGAAACTCGACGGTGCCGCCAGGCGTAACGGTTGTCATGGACCGCTCCTTCTCATCTGCTCCCATAGCCATCCGGGAGCGCCGTAACTGTGCAAGATAGACAGGTTCTGAGGTGCTTGACGAATATTCTGCAAGAAAAGTGCCAGAGCCCGCTAAGGTTTTCAGCAGGTGCGGCTGGGTAAAGGCGACCGGTTGTGACGTCCGATAATGTAGATGACGACCGGCACCTGTGAGTTGCGGGCTCTCTGGTAAGTCAGGAAAGGCGATGGTTCTTGATGCTGATGAATCCCTCGGCTAGGGTAGTGTCGTCCCGGCGGAAGCGGCTTGGCGTTGTTGTCCGGGGAACCGTTGTTCGAGAAGTGGGAACCGCTCGAGCGCAAGGCGGCCAAACGCCCACAGCTTTGGCCGAGAAATCCATGCCCCAAGCTTCGGCATCGATCGCCACTACGAAGACCATCCATTTGAGTACCCCCGACCCCGTCGAAACCAGGAGCCAGCCGCAGTCCCGGCACGTGCTCGAATTCGAAAAACCCCTCAGCCGCCTTGAGCAGCAGATCCAGGAGCTCGAGGCCATGCAGGCCGCCAAGGGCATCGACTACACCAAGGAGCTTCGTCAGCTCCGTACCAACTACACCTCCCTGCTCCGCAAGACCTACGAAAAGCTCAGCGCCTGGGAGATCGTCCAGGTGGCACGCCATCCTCAGCGGCCTTTGTTTAAAGATTATGTGGAGATGATTTGCCGTGAGTTCAGGGAACTGCACGGCGACCGCCACTTCGGCGACGACCCCACCATCAAGTGCGGCCTCGCCCGACTCGGTGGGCACAAGGTCATGCTCATCGGTCATCACAAGGGCAAAGACACCAAGGAAAAGCTCCAGTGCCACTTCGGCTGCGCCCACCCCGAGGGTTACCGCAAGGCCCTGCGCTGCATGAAGCTCGCGGAGAAGTTCAACCTTCCCGTCGTCGCCCTCATCGACACCCCGGGCGCCTACCCCGGCATCGGCGCTGAAGAGCGCGGCCAAGCCGAATCCATTGCGCGAAACATGTTCGAGATGAGCCGCCTCAAAACGCCCATCATCAGCATCGTCATCGGCGAGGGCGGCTCCGGCGGCGCGCTGGGGATCGGCGTCGCCGACCGCGTCGTCATGATGGAGTTCGCCTGGTACTCCGTCATCTCCCCTGAAGCGTGCAGCGCCATCCTCTTCAAGAACAACGAGGGTGCAGCGCAACTCGCTGAATCCCTCAAGCTCACAAGTCGCGACCTCAAGCAGCTCGGCGTCATCGACGGTTCCATCTCGGAACCCCTGGGCGGCGCCCACCGCGACCCCCACTCCGCCGCCCACAGCCTCGAGCAGTACATCGCCAAGACCCTGCGCGATCTCAAGCGCACCAAGATCGACAACCTCCTCGAGCGCCGATACGAAAAGTTCCGCAACCAGGGCATGGTTCTGGAAACCAACCGCAAAGCCGTCAAATCCGCCTGAATAACGACGGCCATCGTATTGCCAAGCCCCGGGCCTTCCGCCCTGGGTCGCTTCGCTCAACCTCGCCGTGCTCACTCCTCCCCCTCCCCCGCTACAATGCCCCCATGGCCACCGCGCCACGATTTGTTGGCCGCCCCCCGCGCCGTGCCGCACTCCGCGTCGCCGTCGTCTACGCCATCTTCGGCGTCATCTGGATCCTCTTCTCCGATCTGATCCTCGAAAGTGTCGCGACTGATTACCAGATGCGCCGCTATCACCTCCAAACGGTCAAAGGCTGGTCGTATGTGATCGTCACCGCCGTCATGGTCTACGTCATGATCCGCCGGACCGTCACCGCCTTCCGCGAAACGGAAGCCTCGCGCTTCGCGATGGAGAACCAGATCAAGGTCCTCGTCGAGCAGGCGCGCGATTACGCGATATTCACGCTGGACAGCGCCGGCAAGGTGACCAGTTGGAACCGTGGCGCCCAGCAGATTACCGACTGGCGCGAAGACGAGATCCTCCGTCAGGACCTCGCCGTCTTCTACCGCCCCGACGACGTCACCGCAGGCGCCGCACATGCTGATCTTGAGCGCGCCCGCGCCGACGGCTGGATGGAAACCGAAGCAGTCCGCATCCGCCAGGACGGCACCGAGTTCTGGGCCCATATGCACCTCCAGGCGCTCAAGCAAAATGGCGAAGCCAGCGGCGGCTTCCTCGTCGTCCTCCGCGATGTCACCGATCGACGCCGAGTCCAGGATGCGCTGCGGCAAGTGAACCAGACACTCACCACCGTCATCGAAAACTCACCTCTTGCGATCATCACGCTTGATAATGCCGGCAGTGTCCGAAGCTGGAATGACGCCGCCGAAAAACTCTTCGGTTGGACGCTGCCCGAGGTGCTCGGCAAATCGATGCCCGCGATCCCCAGTTACCGAAAAGCACAATTTGAAGAGAACAACCAAAAACTCCTGCGCGGCGAACGACTCGACGGCATGGAGGTCACGGCAATGCGCAAGGACGGATCGCTCTTCGACGTCGCCGTCTGGGGCGCGCCGCTGGATGATCCAGACGGAAACATCGTCGGCAACGTGCGCCTCTACGCCGACATCAGCGAGCGCAAACGCTGGGAACAGGAACTCCAGGCGTTTAGCGGGATGCTCGAAAAACGCGTCGCCGAGCGCACCGCCCTTCTGGAAGAAGCCAACGAAGAATTGCAGGCCTTCTCCTTCACCGTCAGCCACGACCTGCGCCTTCCGCTTCGCTCGCTCCAGGCGATCGCCAAGGACCTGCTCATGACCCAGGCTGAGAAGCTCGACGAGACGGGCAGGACTGATGCGCTCCGCATCGTCGGCGCCGGCGCGCGCATGGAGCGCCAGATTGAAGATCTCCTCGAATACAGCCGCATCAGCCGACAGGAGCTCCGCCTCGAGCCCGTGAGTCTCGTGCTGATCGTGCATGAGCTCATCGGTCGAATCGAGCGCGACCCCGACTACGCCGACGCGCAGTTCGTCGTCCAGGAGCCGCTCGGCTGGGTCAAGGCGCATCCGCTCACGCTTCAGTACGTCATCCTCAACCTCCTCGTGAACGCCGTCGCTCATGTCGGGCCCGGCACGCGCGCGTCAATCCATATCGACTCGCAGGAAAAAGGTGACTGGGTAAGACTGGTGATCGAGGACAACTCTGCCGGTGATGCATCCGTCGAACGCCAGCGCCTCACCCAGACGCCCGACCTCGCCGACAACGACCACGAACGCCTCGGCCTCACCCTCGTCCGGCGAGGCATCATTCGCATGGGCGGCCGAGTAGGCGTAGAACCCGCCGCCAGCGCCGGCACCCGCTACTGGATCGAACTTCCAAACGTCGACTGAAAAGACCGAACCCGTCAGACGTTTTTCGTGTATGTGGCAGTCAAACTCTTCCCCTTCGGCTCCGACCTCCCCCCGGCTTCGAAATCGCCGACAAGTTCCGCACCGGATCTCCGGCTGGCGAGCGCATCATGAAAACCGTCGGCAACGTCACCATCTACGCCGGCCCCACGCGCAAGATCACCGAAGCCGCCAAAGCCACCGTGCCTTGAAATCCTTCCTTTCGGGCAGAGCGCCTCTGGCTTTCGCCCAGTTACCCGTCAGTTGTCATCCTGAAGTCTCTGGCTTTGCCGACCACCCCCGCGACACTCCACACCAATCACACGTTGCCGATTTCGCGCTCGGTGACGATCATCCCCCCATGCAAAAGCGCACTTTCGGAAGGACGGATCTCGCGGTCTCCCCACTCGGTTTCGGCGGCGCACCGATCGGCTACCTCAAGACCGATCGCGACCGCGTCATCTCGCTGCTCAACCAGTTGCTCGACGCCGGCGTCAACGTCATCGACACCGCCGCCAGCTACCCCGGCTCCGAAGAAGTCATCGGCGAAGCCATCGCTTCGCGCCGCGATCAGTTCGTCCTCATATCGAAGTGCGGCCAGAAGTTTGAGGACCTGCCCGGAGACGAGTGGTCCGCAGAAGTCATCCAAGCCACCATCGACCGCTCGCTGAAGCGCCTGCGCACGGACAGGCTTGACGTGATGCTCCTCCACTCCTGCGGCATCGACATCCTCAAGAAAGGCGAAGCCATCGCCGCGCTCGTCGAAGCGAAAAACGCGGGCAAGATCCGCCACGCCGGTTACTCCGGCGACAACGACGCCGCACAGTATGCCGCCGCTCACCCTGATCTCGATGTGCTGCAAACCTCCATCAATATCACCGATCAGTGGAACATCGATTACGTTCTGCCGATCGTCCGGCAGCACAACGTCGGGCTCATGGCCAAGCGCCCTATCGCCGATGCCTGCTGGCGTAACGAGCGTCCGGGCCTGTACCAAAAGTACGGCCAGACCTACGAAGACCGCCTCAAGCAGATGAACCTCCGCGCCCAAGACTTCAATCTCCCCTGGCCCGAGTTGGCGCTGCGCTTCACCCTCTCCTTCCCCGAAGTCTCCACCGCCATCGTCGGCACGACGAACCCCGACAACGCCAAATCCAACGTCGCCACCGCCGCCAAAGGCCCCCTGCCGCCCGAGCAGGTCGAGCAGATCCGAGCCCTCTTCCACCAAACCGACCCCCAGGGCCAATGGCTCGGCCAAACGTAACGCCCCCCGCCGCGCCGCGAGATCCGCCTCGTCGCGCCCCCCGGCACATCCCACTTGCGTTTTTCCCCGAGCGAGCATACGGTTACCCCATCGCCGGAGAGGTGGCCGAGCGGCTGAAGGCGACGGTTTGCTAAACCGTTCTAGGGGGTCAAACCCCTAGCGAGGGTTCGAATCCCTCCCTCTCCGCTAAAACCAACAGACCCCGCGCGAAGAATCGCGACGGGGTTGTTTTCTGGTTGAAGATCCCCCGAACCGCACCAGTCCCGATCCCTCTGCTACCTGTCAACCGGCTTCCACCTGGCCTTCTGCCGCCGGGTGCGGGCGTCGTAGCTGGCGGTGAAATCGTGTTGTACCCGCGCGGCCGGTGCCGCCGAGGTTGCCATGGCGCCCGATCTGTCCACCAAGACGAGGTCGAACACGTAATCGTTCAGGAATTGACCGTCGTCAGCACCACCCGGCCATGTCCTGGCACGACCCTTGGCGCCTGACTGATCGACCGCACAGGCCCCGTCACCCCGCCGGACATGTCGCCGATGCTGACGATGAGGCGCACGAGCATTTGGTCGTAGTGAGAGGGCTGCAATGATGTGCGGCAACTCCATGCAAGTCCGACCGCCTGGCAGAAATCACTCCCGGCCCCTTGGGAGCCTTGCCCTTCCCCCTGGCTGGCCCACGGTTGATGATCACCCCGTAGTCTTCCGCGTTTGACGACCCTTCTTCGTTTCATGGGGCCGAGACCGAACTGCTCCTCCCTCATCCGACCCATGCTGGCCGCATGCCGATCACTGACAGTGTTGTCGAATGAAGTCTGAACTTCGGGGGTTGCTGCACCAACCAAGGCAGGCACAGCATCCACACCAGCCAGATTGGTATTCTTCGGGCACCACGAGTTTCGCGACATGCTCCACGTCTGAAAGCCGCGTGAGTCCTCCATGCATCGGCTGTGGAAACACTGTTACTCAACTGGGCGTGTGATGGTCCTGAAGTAGTCAATTGACCGTTCGATAGTACACGTCCACCGCGCAGTGCTTCAACAGCCACCCCTCCTGAGATCTCGCTCGAGCTCCGGAACCAACGACGTAATCTTTAACTACCGCGTCGTGAATCTGTTGCCCTTCGGCATCGACGACAACAAGTGCGCCGTCCTTCATCTGCCTCAGGATGCGCCATACCGAAGTCACAAAGCGGCCAAGATCTGTGTCTTCGGCATCATATCCGATGCCGATGTCCCCAGAGATCAGAAGCCGATCCACGCGCGTACACCGAAGATGCTGAATGACGACGCCTGATGTCGGTCCCTGAATCCGGCCGTCGGGAAGAATCTTGTGGGGTAGTGCGGGGATTACCCTCGAATTCCAGAGATAAACGATTCTTGATTGGCATTCCGCAAGCGAGGATCTCGTGGGCGGAACCTCACTAGGCCAAAGTGCGCCGTCTATCCAGCAGGTATCACGGCCCAGATCGATCAGCCGACTGTCCAGATCATTTTCATCAGTTGCATCGAAGAATAGAGGCTGGTTCTTTTTTATGTAGGTTTTCATGCGGGCTAACCTTTCGGTTTTGCTGATTGAGAATAGGTATCGTTGCGTCTTAGCTGCTGGAGCTTGTCAGCATTTGCCGCTTCACGTCTTGTGGGCGTCAGCCCATCCGCGTACGTGTCAACAGTGTTGTGGTGGTGGAGAGTGCCGTCTGGTTTCTTGAAAGAAAGATCGGGGTACGTCGAGCCCTTTCGCACACCATCAGGTCCAGGAATATACATCTCAGGCTTAGGCGCACCGGTCACCGCATCAGTGCCACCATGGGTGTGCGTCCAATCTGGATGTTGCTGGAGAATCGCATCACGCTTCGCGTCAACGTCGGCGCGAGTTGATGGCGATCCGCGTCTTCCACATCCATTATTATGCGTCAGCGCCGTCAGGTCGCCGACGTAATAGACATGATCGGCTTCAACCGTGAAGTTGTAAACCTGCTGCGTCCCCGGCAGGCTCATTACGCTCAGCACGTGGATTGGCCCGCTCTCGCCGCGTAGTTGCTCTCCGTCATGAAGGTCAGCAGCGCTTACCCAGCCGTGGCGGTCTTCGCTGTAGAACTTGTGGAAGCCCGTGACGCCGAGGTTGTCGTGGGAGCCATGCTGATCTTCCAAGGCCACGTCGAACACGTAATCGTTCAGGTGATTAACCGTGGTCAGCACCACCCGGCCATGTCCTTGCGCGACCCTCGGTGCTCGCTTGATTGACTGCACATGCCCCACCAATCCGGCCGGCACACCCATCTCAGCCAGATCGACCAATTCATCCAGCGCCAGCAGGCCGCCCACGTCGGCTTGATGACGCCGCAGCCATTCCGGCGGCTGAAGTGTCTGAACCTGCCACGTGTCCGGTGTTCCGTCCGGCAGCACCCGCGTTGCGTCGATCGTGAGAAGCTTCCACTGCTTCGTGATCGACGTGGCGTCCGAATCTGCA